>DASVGS010000435.1:0-7657 GCA_036379435.1 Ignavibacteriaceae bacterium | reverse complement strand
GTGAAGTTGTTGCAGCTTTTAATAAAGCAAAAGTTGGTGATGTTGTGGGACCATTTGCCACACAACAAGGTTACACGTTATTCAGATATAATGGTACTGTAAGTTCAAAGGAAGTTTTTGTAAAAGCATCACACATACTTATCAATCAGTATGGTAGTGATGAGAAAAATTTGGAAGAAGCAAATAAATTATATCAGCAACTGGTTTCGGGTGCAAATTTTGCTGCTTTAGCCAAAGAATTTTCTAAAGATCCGGGAAGCGCAGCAAAAGGTGGTGATCTTGGGTATTTTACAAAAGGTATGATGGTAAAGGAATTTGAAGATGCCTGTTTTAATGCTAAAGTTGGTGAAGTGCTGAAACCGGTTAAAACAAATTACGGCTATCATATTATAAAAGTAACCGACAGATCAGATAAAAAATATATTGTTGAAAAAATTGTAAACCAGGTTAAACAATCTGCTACAAGCAGAGATAGAAATTTTAATATGGCAAATGATTTTTCATATCTTGCTAAGAAAAATGATTTTGATACTGAAGCAGGTCTGATGAAATACAAAGTGCAGGAAACTCCGCAGTTTATGGAAAGTTCAGGTTCAGTGCCGTTAATTGGTGCCAATAAGAGGCTGGTTAAGTTTGCATTTGAAAATAGTTTGAACTCAATAAGTGATCCGTTTAAAGTATCTGCAGGATATGTTGTTGTTAAAATTTCAGAAGTATCGGGCGAGAAATTCAGACCATTTGAAGAAATAAAAGAACAGTTAAGACCTATTGTTTTAAGAGAGAAGAAATTTGAAAAAATTAAATCCACAGCTTATAATTTATATGAAAAAATTGGCGGTGATTTAAATAAAGTTTCTTCTGTAGATACAAATTATTCTGTTAAACAAACTGGTGATTTTATCCCTCAAGGTTCAATTCCGATTATTGGAAGAGATTATGCTTTTATCAATGCAGCTATGAAATCTGAGATAAATAAAGTAACAGAACCGGTAAAAGGTTTAAGAGGTTATTATCTGATCAAGGTAACAAAAAGATCACCTTTTGATCAGACTACATATAATGCTCAAAGCTCATCTATCCGTAATAGTTTATTACAAGAGAAGAGAAATCGTTTCTTAAATCAATGGGTAACCGAGATTAAAGAAAGTGCTGATATTAAAGATAACAGACATATGTTTTTTGGACAATAATTTCATTTAACCCTTTATTGCCCCCATCTGCATCTCAAGAATGTTTATGGGGGTATTCTTTTTTAAATCTCAATTTATTTTTTTCCCGCTCTATTCCTTAAATTAAACCCATTGATTTATTTAATCTGAAAGATGAAAAAAAAACTGATATATCTTACAGGATTTATGGCTTCCGGCAAAAGTACAATTGGTCCTATTTTAGCAAATGCTTTGGGCTGGAATTTTTGTGATCTTGACAGATTAATTGAACAGGAATCCGGCAAATCAATACGAAGTATCTTTGAGGAATACGGTGAGGATCATTTTAGAGAATTGGAAACAAAATTGCTTAAGAAAACCAGTGAATCAGACAATTATATTATATCACTTGGAGGCGGCACGGTTGCGAATGATATTAATTTGGAGATTATAAAATCTTCAGGGGTCTTGATTTATTTGGAGTCTTCTCCCGAAGAATCTTATAAAAGACTAAGATATAAACGTGACAGACCTGCATTACTTTTTAATGGAGATGAAGAACCAAGCAGAGCTGAATTTCTGGAACGAATTAATTCATTATTAGAAAAAAGAATTGATTATTATAATTCGGCAGATATTAAAATAAACACTGATAATACTTCTGTGGGTAAAACAGTTGATAAGTTAATTCAAATAATTAAAAAAAATTTTTATGACAAAAAAAATAATTATTAATCTTTCGGATAAAAGTCATCATATAATTATTGGTAAAGAGACATTAGAATACACAGTAAAGCAGGTTAACAGTTTCAATGCTTCCAAATGTTTACTGGTAATTGATAAGAACGTCTTAAAGTACCACAGCATTTTAATTAGGAAAACTTTTGCGCTTCTTAATTGTAAAGTATTTATCTATCCATTACAGGCAACTGAAAAAAATAAAAGTCTTAATGAAACCGGGAAGATTTATCAATTTCTAATTGATAATTACTTTGATAGAAATTCTATTTTAATAGCAATCGGCGGGGGAATAACAGGCGATATTTCAGGTTTTGCAGCAAGTACGTTTTTAAGAGGAATCAGATTCATTCAAATGCCAACCACTTTACTTTCTATGGTTGATAGTTCTGTCGGTGGAAAAACTGGAATTAATTTCAGCGACAAAAAAAATATGGTGGGCACATTTTATCAACCGGAATTTATATCGGTATATCCGGAATTTCTCTCCACTCTGCCAAAAAGTGAATTATATTCCGGCACAGGTGAAATATTTAAATACTGTTTTTTAACGGATAATAATAATTATGATTTTCTTAAAAGCAATCTTGTAAAATTATTCTCATCCAAAAAATTTGATATAAAGAAAGTAATCTATTCATGTGTTAAGATAAAAGCAGGAGTGGTAGAAAATGATGAAAAAGAAATAGGTGGTTTAAGAAAAATTCTAAATCTTGGACATACATTTGCACACGCTTTTGAAGTAACGTCAAATTATAAAATAAATCATGGTCAGGCAGTAACAGGTGGAATATTTTGTTCTTTATTTCTATCTCAAATTTTAGGATATATACAAATAGAAAGCTTGAATAAATTTTTAAATGATTTTAGCTTTTTAAAGCTAAATCAAAGATTAAAAAATATTAACCCTGATTTGGTTTTTGATGTTATGAAAAGTGATAAAAAAAATTTCTCGGGTAAAATAAGATTTGTTCTTATTCAGGATGTTGGAAATATTATAACTGATGTGAAAGTATCAAAGGTTCAAGTAATTACTGCTATAGAAAAAATGAAAGGTATGATTTGATTCGCTTTAAAAGAGGAAAACTGTCAAGTTTTGAGGGCGAAACTTGACAGTTTGTGTGTCATTTTTTGGAGGGATGCTATGCTTAAACTATTTCGTGTTAACTTTATCAACATCAGTGCCACTTATTATATTGTAAAAAGACAATTATGGGCACAATTTTGTCGGTAAAAAATTCGGATTTGTAATTTTTACTTCATGTAAATATTAAAAGATTGGAAAATCTAATGGAATTAGAGAATATAAATATTGAAGTTAATCTGGAAGAAGAAATATATAGGCTTAAAAAGGAGCTTAACGCAGTTATACTTGCGCACTATTATCAGGAGTCAGAAATTCAGGATATCGCAGATTTTGTTGGGGACAGTCTTGAGTTAGCAAGAAAAGCAAAAACAACCCCTGCTGAGGTAATTGTATTTGCCGGAGTTCATTTTATGGCAGAGACTGCTAAGATCTTAAATCCAGATAAACTGGTTTTATTACCTGATCTGGAAGCAGGCTGTTCATTAGCTAAAGGTTGTCCCGCAGAAGACTTTAAATCATTCCGTAAAAAACATCCTGATCATATCGCAATTACATACATAAATTGTTCTGCGGATGTTAAAGCACTAAGTGATATTATATGTACTTCAAGCAGTGCGGAAAAAATAATTAATAAAATTCCTGCTGATCAAAAAATTCTTTTCTCACCGGATAGAAATCTTGGCAAATACCTTATTAAAAAAACCGGAAGGGAAATGTTGTTATGGGATGGAAGTTGTGTTGTTCACGAAACATTTAGTGAGCGAAAAATTCTGGATTTAAAGATCAAATATCCTCAGGCAAAATTAATTTCACATCCTGAGTGTGAAGAACCGATATTAATGCATTCAGATTTTATTGGATCAACAAGCAAATTATTGAGCTTTGTAAAGGATGATTCTTCCTCGCAATATATAATTGCCACAGAAACCGGAATTATTCATCAAATGAAAAAAGCAGTTCCAAATAAAGAATTTATTCCGGCACCACCAGAAGATGATACCTGCTCTTGTAATGAATGTCCATATATGAAATTGAATACACTTGAAAAATTATTTTTATGTATGAAGAATAAATCACCGGAGATTGTAATTGATGAAGAAACAAGAAAAAAAGCTTTAATACCGATCGAACGTATGCTTGAAATGAGTTAGCATTTTTTTAGCAGGATCTTAAATGTTGTTCCCTCTAACGGAGTTGAACTTTTTACAGAAATCTTACCGCCATGGTAACCTTCAATTATTCTTTTTGATAAACTTAATCCTAAACCCCATCCTCGTTTTTTAGTGCTGTAACCGGGTCTAAAAACATCTTTGCGTCGTCTTAAATCAATTCCTTTTCCATTATCCGAAACTTCTATCTCAATATTCTTCTTATTTTCAGCTATATCAATATTAATTTTACCGTTTTTATTTTCGATAGCATCAAGAGCATTTTTAATCAGATTTTCTAAAACCCATTCAAATAATTCGCTATTTATCTGTGCACAGCAAGTTTGGTTACCACTTATTGTAAGATCCACTGTTTTGCCGGTTTGGGGGAGTCTTCGATTAAAATATTCAGTAACTTTTTTAACCTCTTCGTAAACAATTTGATTTTTAATTTCAGGTTTGGCTCCGATTTTAGAAAATCTGTAAGTAATTTTATTGAGTTTATCAACATCGCTTGATATCTCTTCCGTAATATCTAAAACCGCATCCGGTTTTTCATAATTCAACTTCATCATTTCTATCCAGCCCATTAAACTTGATATCGGAGTACCGAATTGATGTGCCGTTTCCTTTGCCATACCGACCCAAATATTACTCTGTTCACTTCTTTTTATCTGGCTAAATCCAATGTAACCAATAATGATGAACAAAGCAGCAATTATTATCTGTAAGTAAGGGTAAAATTTTAATTGATTGATTAAGTCGGAGTCACCGTAATGTATTCGTTGTAAAATAATTGTATCAGCATAAGTGACATTTATTGGTTGATGGATTTGATCCATCTCAGTAACTATATTTTCGAGAAATCGTTTAACTTCTGCTTTGGATAAAGTCGAATCATATATAACATTTTTAAAATCTGATTTACTATCAGGATTCACTTTGTCGGTATTATCTGTAAGAATTATGGGAAAGTCAATTGGTTTTATGATATTATCAAAAAGAAATGTTAAGTCGACATCCGGTGAAGTAGTATTTGCAATGTACTCGATTCCCTTTGCATACAAATGTACGATATTACGTTCACGTTGTTGTAATTTTGTAACAAGTGTTTGGGTGTAGTAAAGAGTACCGCCGGCAATAACCAGAGCAATAAGAAGTAACAGGATTTTAAAATTAACAGATGCTGGACCACCGGACATTTTCATTTCTTATTCAATCAGATGTTATTGACAGGCAAAAGATTGCATTATAAGCATGCAAAATCCAGATTAAAATAATTCTCTAAAAATATTATTCAACGTAAAATGTTTGTTTACGTTTTGGACCAACGGATACAATATCGATTTTAATTCCGGATTTTCTTGAAATAAAATCTAAATAATCTCTTGTTTTAGCAGGCAGATCATCGTAATTCTCACAATTTGTAATATCTGTATTCCATCCATCTAAAACTTCATAAACAGGTTTTACCAAATTCAATTGTTCTACATTTGTTGGAAATGTTTTTAATTTTTTTCCATTAATTTCATAACCTATACAGACTTTAATCTTTTCAAATCCACTTAATACATCAAGTTTAGTTAAGGCAACAGAAGTAATTCCATTTATCATTTTTGAGTATGCAACTAAAAATGCATCATACCAGCCGCATCTTCTTGGCCTTCCTGTAGTTGCACCAAATTCAACTCCAATTTTTCTAAGTTTTTCGCCATCATCATCAAGTAATTCTGTAGGAAAGGGTCCGTTACCAACCCTTGTAGTATAAGCTTTTACAATCCCGATCACGCTATCAATTCTTGTTGGTGGTATTCCACTGCCTGTGCATGCTCCACCCGAAGTTGGGCTGCTTGATGTTACATAAGGATAGGTTCCGTGATCAATATCCAGGAAAGTGCCCTGTGCACCTTCAAGTAATACTGATTTTCCTTCATCCATAGCACGATTAAGAAAAGCGGGAGCGTCTTTAATGTATTTGTCAATAGTTAAATCAAACTCCAGATATTCTTTAACAATTGCGTCAACGTCTAATCCTTCGTGTCCATGAATTTTTTGGAGTATTTCATTCTTCTCTTTAAGATTGGTACGTATCTTCTTCTCTAATTCGGTTCTATTCAGCAGGTCAACAATTCTAATTCCTTTTCTTGCATACTTATCAATATAGCAAGGGCCAATTCCTCTGCCGGTTGTACCGATTTTATTATTACCGCTTTCATTAATCGAATCGAGTAACTTGTGGTAAGGCATTATGAGATGAGCATTATGGCTTATAAATAATCTGCCATCAACATCAATATTGTTCTTTTTTAAAAGATCAATTTCTTCCAGAAGGGCAGTAGGATCAATAACCACACCATTTCCAATAACACATATAACTTTTTCACGCAAGATTCCGGAGGGTATAAGATGAAGTATATATTTTTTATCCCCAATTTCCACAGTATGGCCGGCATTAGCACCGCCCTGGTATCTAACAACAATTTCAAATCCCTTACTTATAAGATCAACTATTTTACCCTTACCTTCATCACCCCATTGTGAACCAACAAGCACTGTTGCGCCCATCCGAATACCCTGATTTTAATTGTTAATGATTTGCAAATAAAAACTCCGTGTTTAATAACGCGGAGTTCTAAAAACTATTGCAGCAAATTAATTATCAGCCAAAGCTTTTTACGGCTTCATCAACTGATTCGTAGGTTTCAAAAATTGTAATTAGCTTAGTAATTATTAATAAGCTTTCAATTTTTTCCGTAACATTGGCAAGCTTTAAGCTTCCACTTTCTCTTTTCATGGTTGTTAAACCACTAATAAGCATGCCCAGCCCGGAACTATTCATAAATTTAACCTCAGAAAGATCAACAATTACATTTTTCTTTCCTTGATCAATTAGTTTGTGCAAAAGCTCATTAAACTCTTTCGTATCTTCGCCGCCCATAACATTACCCTTTAATTCCACGATAACGGCGTTATACTTCTCCAATAGTTTTGTTTTCATTAAAAATCTCCAAAAATTTCCCGGTCAATTTAAGTAAGCTTATGTACTCATGCAAGAAACATTTTACAAGATATAATCACTTTTTACCGAATATCAATTTGGCAATTATTACCCGGAAAATATTATATATTTTAGGAACCAAAACTAAACGATTGCGTCTAAACTATGGATTACGAACAAAAAGAGAATATGCAGCAGCCTAAAATACTTAGTCTTGATGACGATTTTTCACTCATTAAACGGTTTATAGACGGTGAAGAGCAGGTTTTTGGTGAATTAGTCAAAAGACATAAAGAGAAAGTTCGCAATATTATATATATAACTTTGTCCAATTCCGATGCTGTTGATGATATTGCTCAGGATGTATTTATTACTGTTTACAGACATCTGAAAAATTTCAGATTTGAATCTCAATATACTACCTGGCTTTACCGGATTACAATTAACAAGTGTAAGGATTATTTAAGGAAAAAAAATATCAGGAGTATTTTCTTACCCTTAAAGGAGGAAGAACCGGTATTTGGATCTGTAAATGAAG
>DASVGS010000434.1:0-9151 GCA_036379435.1 Ignavibacteriaceae bacterium | reverse complement strand
AGCATATCGTTTTATGGGAATTCCTTATTTATGGGGTGGTACATCAACAAAAGGCATGGACTGCAGCGGTTTTACAAAAACTGTTTATTATTTAAATGGAATTATTCTTGCACGTGATGCTTCTCAGCAGGTTAATACAGGCGAAGTTATTGATACAAAAGAAGGGTGGGAAAATCTGCAGCCCGGTGATTTGTTATTTTTTGGCAGAAAGGCTAATGGTGATAGAAAGGAAAGAATAACTCATGTTGCCATATATATCGGTGATGGAGATTTTATACATGCTGCCGGAAGAGTTAGAATTAATAGTTTCAATCCAAATAAAACTTATTATAGCGATTACAGAAAAATGGGATTTATTCGTGCAAAAAGAATTCTAAGTTCTGTTGGTAAAAATGGAATTGAAAGAATTATGGATAATGATTTTTATAAATAGAATGATGGAGATCACCTTAATTATCTCCGTTTCATCTTTAATTATTTATTAAAACCAAATCTTTTCATTAATGCATCAGGTTTTGGTTCACGGCCTCTGAATTTTATATAAAGATTCATTGGATCATCACTGCCACTTTTTTCTAAAATATTTCTTCTAAAACTTTCAGCAGTTGTTCTATCAAACAAACCATTTTCCAGAAATGCACCAAATGCATCGGCATCAAGTACTGCTGCCCAATAATATCCATAGTATCCTGCAGAATATCCATCTCCACCAAATATATGATTGAAATTTGTGCTTTGATATCTTGAAGCAATTTCAGGTATCAATCCAATTTTACTCAAACTTTCTTCTTCAAATTTTACAGGATCGATGTCTTTAATTTCTGAATTCGTATGCCAGTCCATATCCAGCAGAGATGCAGCTAAATATTCTACAGATTCAAATCCTTTATTAAAGTACTGTGAATTAATAATCTTCTGAATTAACTCATCAGGAATTGGTTCGCCTGTTTGATAGTGTTTTGCATACATCTTTAATACATCCGGATGTAATGCCCAGTTCTCCATTATCTGTGATGGAAGCTCTGTAAAATCGACTGGTGATCTTTTAGCGCCCGGATATGTTGATTTACTAAATAATCCGTTTAGCCCATGACCAAACTCATGAAATAAAGTCTCAACTTCATCTAAACTTAGTAATGCAGGTTTACCCTCAGTCGGTTTGGAAAAATTCCCAACATTTACAACGATTGGTGGAATGAATTGATCATCCATATTACTTTGCCCTTGAAAACTGCTCATCCACGCGCCTGCACGTTTACCACTTCTTGGATAATAATCTGTATACAAAATTCCAATATGAGTTCCATCAGCTTCTTTTACTTCATAAACTTCTACATCATTATCGTAAACAGGAATATCGTTTCTCTTTACAAACTGAATTCCATACAATTTACTTGCAACATCGAACGCACCTTTTCTTACATTTTCCATCTGGAAATATGGTCGGAGCATTTCTTCATCAAAAGCATATTTTTCATTTTTAACTTTTTCTGCATAGTACCACCAATCCCATCCTGCCAGTTTGAAATTTCCACCTTCAGCATCAATTATTTTCTGCATATCAGCAGCTTCTGATTTTGCTTTTTCCAGCGCAGGTTTCCAAAGACTAAATAGAAAATTATAAACTGCATCGGGGGTTTTAGCCATATTTTTTTCAAGCTTAAAATCAGCGTAAGTTTTGTATCCAAGCAAATTTACTTTTTCATTGCGCAAAGCGATCATCTTTTTTATAATTTCTTTATTATCATAATCATTGTTATTGTTTCCACGCATCAAGTAGGCTTTATAAAGTTTTTCCCTTAAATCTCTTTTTTCTGAATATTGCAAAAAAGGAGTGAAACTTGGTCGTTGTAGATTGAACGCCCACTGAGCTTCCAGTCCATTTTGTTTAGCCAGTTCTGCTGCTCCTTGAATTACTGCGTCAGGTAATCCAATTAAATCTTCTTTATTATTAATCACTAATCCAATTGCATTTGTTTCTTTGCGAAGATTATCACCGAACTTTAAGCTGAGCATACTAAGTTCATCATTAATCTTTCTTAGTTCAGATTTTTGAACTTCATCCAATCCAATTCCATTACGGACGAAATCAGTGTAATAGTTATCTAAAACTTTAAGCTGTTCAGGAGAAAGATTTAATGATTCTTTTTCATCGTTAATTGATTTGATTCGTTGAAATAATTTTTCATTCAGATAAATATCATTACTAAGTTTTGATAATTGGGGCGTGATAGTTTCAGCAATCTTTTGTGTTTCATCATTCCCGTTAGAACCACTAATATTAAAAAATACTCGTGATACTTTTGTTAGAAGCTTTCCACTTTTTTCCAGCGCTTCAATTGTATTTTCAAAAGTTGGCTTATCAGAATTATTGATTATTGCGTCAAGCTCTGCCCTTTTGATTTTTATACCTTCTTCAAATGCAGGCAGATAATGTTCAAGTTTTATTTTATCAAACGGCGGGGTTTGAAATGGTCTCGTATATTCTGTAAAAAATGGGTTATCACTGCTCATTGGTTGTGCTTGAATATTAGATGAAATCACTGCAATGAAAAAAAATAATGGAATGAAATAATATTTCATTTTGTTTTCTCCCTTGATTAGAAATGACTATTATCATAAACGAAATTTAGTTTAAGCTTTTGCCGGTTCTTCTTTCTTTTTACCAAATTCCGGATCAATTTTAACTAATGCGGCTACTATAAATCCTGGAATCGTAGAAATCAGAACCCACTCAAAAAATCTGGGATAACCAATTGCTTCCTGAAGAGCGCCCGAAAACATACCGGGCAGCATCATACCGAGAGCCATTATTCCGGTGCAGATTGCGTAATGTGCAGTTTTATGTTCACCCTGAGAAACCATAATCATGAACATCATATAAGCAGTAAATCCAAAACCGTAACCAAATTGTTCAAATGCAACTGCTGCATTAATCAAAATAAAATTAGATGGTTGAACGTGTGAAAGATAAACAAATGCAATATCGGGTGTGTGCATTATTAATACCATTGGCCATAACCACCACTTTAATCCCTGCCGTGAAATAACATATCCACCTATTAATCCACCTGCCGTAAGAGCAATTATACCTACTGTACCATAAACAATTCCTACTTCAGATGTTGTTAATCCCAATCCACCTTTATCAATTGGGTCGAGCAGAAAAGGCTGAACAAGTTTAACAAGTTGGGCTTCAGCAAATCTAAAGAAGAGAAGGAATCCAAGTATATTCCATATATCCTTCTTTTGCATAAATATTACAAATGCTTTTAAGAATTCAATAAATGGAAGCATAGTTTCATTTTTGCTGGACGATCTTTCAAACTTATCCACAAAAGTAGCAACATAAGTTCTGAATAGAATTACAAGGATTATCACTAACAGAATTGTGGATACAATAGTATCCCAGGGTGAACCAATGCCAAATAATGAAAGGATAAAACCAAGTAAAATAAAAGCGATATAAACAACTCCTGCAAATAAAATAAATCCACCTGCAAGTAAACCAATTTGAGAACCGCTTAATTTTTTACCAAGCAAAGTTCCTCTATCTTCTTTTGGATATGGAAGAATAAACTTATGATACAGAAAAAGTATTACAAAAAAACCTGCGGTAATCATGAACACTACAGACCATGCATCTTTAAAACCCATACCTGGTGCAAGCTGCCCGGCTATTACTACAAGAACTCCTGAACCCACAATTGTTGCAACACGATAGAACGTTGAGCGCACGCCAACAAAAGCTGCCTGTTTTGCCTGATCAAGACTTAACATATAAAAACCATCTGCGGCAATATCGTGTGTAGCAGATGCAAATGCCATTAAAGCAAAAACTATTAAAGTTAATTGCCAATAAATTTCAGTGTGCAAGCTAAGAGCAATACCCAAAAGTCCAACTGCCACAACAAACTGCATTGTAGTTGTCCAGAATCTTTTGGTTTTGAACATATCTATAAACGGGCCCCAGGCAAATTTTAAAAACCAGGGAAAGTAAAGCAGACTTGTGAAAAAGGCTATATCAGTATTGGAAACACCAAGATTTTTATACATCATAACCGAGACAGACATAACCATCACATAAGGAATACCTTGCGTAAAATATAATGTTGGTATCCATGCCCATGGATTTCTTGTGGTTTTTTGTTCAGACATTAGGACTCCATTTTTACCTAAGAGAAGGTTAATTGCTTTGCCATTAGTGCAGCACCATATTCAGGTGAATGTTCTGCTTCCTTAATTTGAATATCATTAAATTTTCTTACAACCATTTCATTAAAAAGATATGAAAAATAATTTGCAGTTGTAAGCAAGCTTCCAATTAATGATACTTTAAGCAGCGGTACTTTTAATTTTTCTTTCATAGCAGATATATGAAGCAACAATTCATTTGCCTCATCTTCAAGAATTCTTTGTGCAATTTTATCACCGCTTTCAGCTGCATCAAATACAAGCGGTGCAACAGAAGCAATATTAAAATTATTTCTATACACCTCTGTAATTAATTCTTCTGATGACGAAATAGAAAATTCCTGATCAAGCAGATCTGCAATCTTTGTATATCTTGCTCTTCCATCGAGAGCACGTGCAACAGCATTTAATCCTAATCTTCCTATTCTGTATCCACTGCCTTCATCACCTATAAACCTTCCAAAGCCTCCTACGCGATGGATATTTCCGGCTTCATCTTTTCCAAACATTATTGATCCTGTCCCGGCAATTAAAATACTTCCTGCATTTCCTGAAAAAGCTCCTTCAAGTGCAATTCGTGCATCACTTTCAACACTAAACTTTTTAATTGTAAATGATTTTTCAGCAGCATCTTTAATTATTTGTGATTCAAGAATTTCTGCATCATTTCTGCGCCCGCCTCCGGTGGTACCAAGTACAACTGCATCAATATCATTTACAGAAATTTTTGTAGAAGATATACATTGGTCTATTAAATTGAGGATGGTTTTGGATACTTCTTCAGTTCCAATCACCAAAAAATTAGATGGACCTCCTGCAGTTTCATAGACAGTTTTCAGGTTTACATCAGTAAGTATGCACTTTGTTTTGGTGCCTCCACCATCCATGCCGACTAAATATTTCAATGTAATTACCTTTTAATTTTCAAATTTGATAATTAAAAATATAGAAATTAAAGTGCAGATAAAACTTAAATTGATTGAACAAAGATTGGATTAGTCTTAAATTCATTAAGTATTTATAAATAATTATTTGGAAATCAAATTCATGGTTCAATTAAATGGTTTAACTGAAGCAGAAGCTAATTCTATTTTGCAATCCTCTTTTGATGAAAAGCTTGGATCGTTTTATAATTCTAAATTACAAATTCCTAAAAGTAAAATAGATTATTACACCGAAAATGGATTTGTAAAAATTGAGAATGTTGTTGCCCAGGATTTTTTGCCAGAGATACGAAAAATAATTCAGTCTGCTGTCCTTGTTAGAAAAGGTAAAGATGAACGCGAGTTAAAAGATAAATCACAATACGAGCAATCTTTTTTGCAATGTGGATTTTTATGCTGGGATTTTCCTGCAATTAAGGAATTTGTTTTTGCTAAAAGATTTGCTTCAATTGTTAAAGATTTATTGAAAGCGGATCATGTAAGACTTTGGCATGACCAAGCTCTGTTTAAAGAACCGGGCGGAAGAGTTACGGATGCTCATCAGGATTGCAGTTACTGGCCTATTGCAGAATCACAGTTCACCATAACGATGTGGCTGGCATTGGTTGATGTACCGGTTGAAAAAGGATGCTTATATTTTTATCCACGCACAAACGATCCAAAACTTAGAGAGTATGTTGATATTTTCAAAAATCCACATCTGCCAAAATATTTAAAGGAATCTGATAAAATATTTGTTCCGCTAAAAGCGGGTGATGCAACATTTCATTCAGGTTTAACATTTCATGGGGCAGGTCAAAATCAAACAGAACAGATGCGGGAAGCTATGACAATAATCTACTTAAAAGATGGGACTACTTTTGATGCAAGTGATGAAAGAAATAAAACACATACTTCTTGTGTTGGTTTAACCGATGGTGAAATTATAAATACTAAATTTACTCCTGTGTTAATTTAGAAAAGGAAATCTTTATGAAAAACTTTTTATTATTTGGATTAATATCTTCAATGATTGCATTTTGGGGCTGTTCTTCCAGTACACAACTAATTAATATTTCAGAGTTAGAATATCCTTCAGACTTACAAATTGTTACTCGAGCCGAATGGGGATGGCAGCCATTACTTAATTCATTACCTCAACATAAAATAAATAAAATAACAATCCATCATGAAGGAGAAGAGTTTCCTGAAGGTAAAGATATGATCCAGTATCTTCGTAATCTTCAAAACTGGAGCCGATCTGAAAAAAAATGGATTGATATTCCCTATCATTTTATGATTGATCTTAATGGTAATATTTATGAAGCCAGACCGATAAATTATCCCGGCGATACAAATACAGAATATGATGTTAGAGGACATGCTTTGATTTGTGTGGTTGGAAATTATGAAACTATAACGATTAAAGAATCTCAATTAAAGGCATTAGCAAGATTAATTGCGTTTCTTAAAATAAAGTACAATGTTGATTATAATGATATCAAAGGACATAAGGATTATTCACAGCAAACAGTTTGTCCGGGCAAAAATCTTTACAAGTATATTGCTGATGGATCATTAATAGAAATGGTAAAAGCAGAAGTGAATAAAGCAAATGAGAGCATTACTTCAAATGTAAAGACGGGAATCGAAGTGCTTCGTGAAAGGAATTTTGATATCCTAAAGGGAAAACGAGTTGGACTTGTGACAAATCCTACCGGTGTTGACAGCAAATTAAAATCTACCATTGATATTTTATTTGAAGCGAAAGAAGTTAACCTAACAGCATTGTACGGTCCCGAACATGGTGTGAGAGGTAATTATACTGCAGGAGATCCTGTTGACTTTTATGTGGATGAAGCAACAAAACTTCCTGTTTATTCATTATACGGTAAAACAAGAAAACCAAATTCTGATATGTTAAAAAATGTTGACGTACTGGTATTTGATATTCAGGATATCGGAAGCCGGTCTTATACTTACATCAGCACAATGGGATTAGTAATGGAAGCGGCGGCCGAAAATAATAAAGAGGTTGTTATTCTCGATCGGCCTAATCCACTTGGCGGACAAAGAATAGAAGGAAATGTAGTTGAAGATGGTTACTATTCTTTTGTAAGTCAGTTTGCAATACCATACGTTCATGGATTAACAGTTGGTGAATTAGCAAAATTATTAAATGAAGAAGGTCTGCTTACAAATAAAGAGAAGTGTAAATTAACAGTTGTTCCAATGGAAGGCTGGACACGTGATATGTATTTTGAGCAAACTAAATTACCCTGGGTATTAACATCTCCTCACGTTCCACATAAATATTCACCATTTTATTATACGCTGTCAGGAATTTTAGGAGAGCTTCGCGGTGTCTTGTCTATTGGTGTAGGATACACAATTCCGTTTCAAACTTTTGCAACTGAATGGATTAATGACGAAGAATTATCAAAGAAAATGAACTCATATAATTTAGAAGGAGTTATTTTCAGACCAATTACATATCAGCCTTATTATGGTTTTGGTAAAGATAAAATGCTTCATGGTGTTGAAGTTTATATTACTGATTACTCTAATATCAAATTAATTCCTATTCAGTTTTATTTTGCTCAGGCTATCAATGAATTGTACGGAAGAAATATTATTGCAGAGAATGAAGGCAGGTTTGATATGTTTGATAAAGTTTTAGGGACAAATAAAATACGTGATCTTTTTATGCAAAGATTAAAAGTTGATGATATTCTGCCCTACTTAAATAAAGATGTAGAGAATTTTAGAACGATTTCTAAAAAATATTATCTATACAATTAATTATTAATTTGTCACCCTGAGCGGAGTCGAAGGGTGACCCAACTAAAAATAAACAGCAATAATGAATTACTTCGAAACAGATTTAATAAAATATATAAACGATCAACTTTTTATTGAAGATGTAAATGTTGAAAATCTTGCAAAAGAATTTGGAACACCACTTTACGTTTACAGTAAAAATCACTTCATAAAACAATATCATAATTTTGAGCAAGCTTTCAGCAGCATAAACCATAAGATATTTTATGCTATGAAAGCAAATTTTAATTTAAGCGTTATAAATACTTTCGTTAAACTTGGAAGCGGTGTTGATGCAAACTCTGAAGGTGAATTATATCGTGCATTAAAAACAGGAGTTGATCCTTCAAATATTATTTTAACCAGTGTTGGTAAAACCAAAAATGAAATTAAACTTGGTTTAGAAAAAAAAGTTTTGATGATCAAAGCTGAATCAGAAGAAGAAATTGCACTGATAAATAAAATCGCTGGTGAAATGAAAAAAGTTGCACCGGTTGCAATTCGTGTCAATCCAGATGTCGACGCAAAAACACATCCTTATATTTCAACAGGATTAAGCTCAAACAAATTTGGAGTAGATTCAAAAACAGCATTTTCTATTTACAAACGAAGAAAAGATTTTCCTAATATTGATTTCACCGGAATTGATATGCACATCGGCTCTCAAATAACTTCAATCGATCCTTTTGTTGAAGCCGTTGAGAAACTCTCTGATCTTTATTTTCAGATAAAATCCAATGGGCTTAAACTGCATCATTTTGATGTTGGCGGAGGGATTGGAGTTCAGTACAATAATGAGGCATCATTTACTATAAGTGAATTTGCCCAAAAAACTATTCCTCTTTTCCAAAAACTGGATTGTAAAATTATTTTTGAACCAGGCAGATATTTAACTGCTAACGGTGGAATACTTGTTACTGAAGTTTTGTATAATAAAAAAAATGGCAATAAGAATTTTATAGTGGTAGATTCTGCAATGAATGATTTGCTCAGACCATCTATTTATCAGGCTTATCATCACATTCAACCAATACAAAAATATGATGATCGAATAAGTATAAATGCTGATATTGTGGGTCCTGTTTGCGAAACCGGTGATTATTTTGCACGCGATAGAAAAATTGTTCAATCTAATTCCGGAGAATTACTTGCAATTATGTCTACAGGAGCTTATGGAATGGTAATGAGCTCAAATTATAATGCACGGCGACGCC
>DASVGS010000433.1:0-4414 GCA_036379435.1 Ignavibacteriaceae bacterium | reverse complement strand
TTTTGATTGTAAAAATGTTGATGGAATAAAAACCACACCGGTTATTTTTTGAGAGATAATATCAGGTTTAATTTCTTTAAGTCTGGATTGAAAATCCGAAAGATCTATTTTTTCAAATTTTGCTGTAAGATCGCCGGATTTGAATGGATTTGTTTGAAAAATTTCATTTTGAATTTTGTTTAAAATATCATCTGAGTCGGAAAGTATTATTAAATCAGATCTTTGTTCTTCAGACATTGATTGAACAAAATATTGTATCGAAAATATTCCAATCATAAATAATGGAACAAGTAAGGTCATGATTATAAACGACTTGCTGAAAAGTTTAACTTTAAGTTCGCGTTTAATAATTGCCAGTGTGCGTTTATTGAACATCGCCATTTTCCTTTCCTGCATGCATTACAAAAATTTCGTGCAAAGAAATCTCATCAACATTAAAATTTTTGATTATAATATTATTTGCCATAAGTATTTTTAATAATTCCTGATCAGTATTTTCATTTTTAAGTCGTATCCCGGTAGAATTTCCAAAATTTTCAACACTTTCAACCAAAGGATGATCATTAAGAAATGAGAGATTGCCGGAATAGTTTAAACTTACATTTTTACTTGCAAATTTTTCTTTAATGGATGAAAGTCTACCATTAAGAATTATTTTACCCTTATCAATCATTGCAATTGAATCGCACATTTTTTCTGCAAACTCCATAAGATGCGTTGAAAATATTACGACCTTTCCTTTGTTTTTCATTTCGAGAATTATTTCTTTTAAAAGATTTGTATTGATTGGATCTAGACCGGAAAAAGGTTCATCAAAAATTAAAAAATCAGGATCGTGTAAAACCGTACTAATAAACTGCACTTTTTGTTGATTGCCTTTTGAAAGGTCTTCTATCTTCGAATTTTTTCTATCGGCAAGTTCAAATCGTTCTAAATATTTTAATGCTGATTTATTGATTTCACTTCCTTTTTTTCCTTTAAGTTCGGCAAGAAATAAAAGCATATCAATAACTTTCATCTTTTTATAAAGCCCTCGTTCTTCCGGTAAATATCCAACAGAGTCTTTAAAATTCTGCCTAATTTTTTCCCCTTTAAATAACACTTCACCTTCATCAGGAAAATAAATATTCAGCATCATCCTAATTGTTGTTGTTTTTCCGGCACCATTTCTACCAATCAAACCAAACACAGATCCTTCAGAAACCGAGAAGGTTGCATTATCAACAGCTGTAATTCCACCAAATTTTTTTGTAAGATTTTTTACTTCAAGTACGTTCATAAAAAACTCTATATTTATTTGATCTAAAATTAAGCAAATAGAATCAAGCTTTAAAAAGTTAAATCTGAATGATCAAGAACAGAAACATATAATTTTTTGGGAATACTGTTGTTAACAGGAAAAGTCTTTACTTATCTTTGCAAAAGAGATTTTTAATTCTAATTAATATTTGTTCATTTTTTTCAAATAAAATTTAAAATAAAAACTTAATGTTAAATATCACTAAAATAGTTTTTATCTGCTTTTCCCTGTCGCTTACTTTAACGTGGCATTCTTATTCCCAAAACAATTCACCCAGTAATGATTTTCTTTCACAAAATTTCATTTTATCTATTGAAGGCGGAATCAATTATGGATTTACTGATTATAAAACTTCTAATATTGAACCCGGATTTCGGGGATCGATCGAATACTTTCCTGTTATAATCAACAACGCAAGATTTGGCTTAAAGCTTTTTGGTGGAGGTACAAGTTTAAGTTTTAGTGACAGCAGAGGATCAATTTCTAATAATGATCAACCAAACCCAAGAAACATTCCGGTTGATATCAAATCGGATATTATTCAAATGGGCGGTTCAGTAAGTTTTGGTTTAGCATTTAATGAATCACTGATTTCTTATCTTAATGTTGGGGCAGCGTATTTAATATTTAATCCAAAAAATTCAGATGGAACAAAACTCGAATTTAACGCCTTAGAAAAATATGACAAAAAAGTTGTAAGTTTTGTTTTAGAGGGAGGGCTAAGATATAAACTAAGTAACAGGTT
This sequence comes from Ignavibacteriaceae bacterium, assembly GCA_036379435.1. Classification (GTDB taxonomy): domain Bacteria; phylum Bacteroidota; class Ignavibacteria; order Ignavibacteriales; family Ignavibacteriaceae; genus IGN3. Next base: position 2,369 of record DASVGS010000433.1, on the reverse strand, counting down.
TGGATTAAATTTTGCAATGTCATATTATCCAACCTCAACTGATTATCTCGATGATATTTCGGCAGCCAAAGGCAATGATTCATTTTTATCCGGTCTTATTGGTTTATCATTCGCATTAAGCGGCAGCCCGGATTCTGATGATGATGGAATATCTGATAACATTGACCAGTGCCCTGATACTCCAAAAGGAATTAAAGTTGATGAATTCGGATGCCCGATAGATTCTGATGGTGATGGTGTTCCGGATTATCTGGATAATTGCAATAATACTCCAGCCGGTGTACAAGTTGATTTATACGGTTGTCCAATTGATAGTGATAATGATGGTGTTCCCGATTATCTTGATAAATGTCCTGATACACGAGCTAATCTTGAAGTGGATATTTTTGGATGTCCGATAGATTCTGATAATGATGGAATCCCAGATAGTCTGGACAAATGTCCAGACACTCCTGCAGAAGTAAAGGTTGATTCAACCGGTTGTCCATTAGACATAGATATGGATGGTGTTCCCGATTATCTTGATAAATGTCCGGGTACGCCAATCAATACAAAAGTTGATTCAACAGGATGTCCTGAAGGAACTAACGAAACATTTTATCAATTCATTTTAAGAGGCGATGACACTTTTGAAACAAATACTGCAGTATTAAAAGAAGCTGCAAAGATTCTTTTAAATGAGATTGCGGGCTATATGAAAGATCAACCGGGCAGCAAATGGAGAATTGAAGGATATACAGACAATCAAGGATCTGCTTATCTGCTTAAAAAACTTTCCTACGATAGAGCCAAAACCATTTCTGAATATTTAATTTCACAGGGACTCTCAGGTGATCGTATTACTGTATTTGGCTTGGGTAATTCCGCACCAATCGCAAGCAACGATAGTCCGGAAGGACGAAGCACGAACAGAAGGATAATAATTATGAGGGAGGATTAGGAGAATTACTTTATTGATATAATTTATCCCTACAATCAAATTATTGTGCTGTCCAGGTTCTGCTAATCCTATTTAATTATTTAGAAAATTTATATCCAAGTCCTGCTATTTCTTCATTATTTAAGATTTTGAATAAGAGAATTTCTCGATTTTAAATAAATGCATCTAATGATTTATCACAAATAATAAAGAAGATTAAATATTTTTACATTATCAACTTTAACAAGAAAAAATTACCATATATCAGATTTTTGAGAATTAGTTTTATTTTTTTTGAATTATAAAGCTATTTTAACGTGGTATATATTTTGACGAAATGATGCTAAAATTTAAAATTTAAATTATTGAAACAGGTAACAGGATGAAAATTAAATTCATTGTTTTATTAATAATAGTTAGTGGAATTATTCAAATAAATTTTCCACAATCTACATTTAGAAGTGGGGTTTTTTTGCATCACTCAACTGGAAATAGAGTTTGGGATTTTACTTTATATGATCCAAATTACACAGGTGCAACTATTCCATCGGAGATAGAAAACTATAATCTTAGTAAAAATCTTACAGGTGAAAATGCAGTATCTATGAATGAAAGCTGGTTTCCAAGTTCTGAGAGTGGATTAGGAAACGATTGGTTCAATTGGCATTGGATATTTGATAATTTAGAACCACAAGCAAATATTTACCCATATTTAGATAATAATAAAATAATTGTAATTAAATCCTGTGGCCCCTCTGCACTCATGACTGGATATGGAAGTCCCGATGATACTACCGGCAGTAATGTAACTGCCAAGACCATTTACAATTATAAATGGCATTGGAGAAGTATTGTTAGAATAATGGAAAATCATCCTGAAAATTTTTTTGTAATATGGACCGGAACACCTGTACCTGAACGGGATTCCAATATCCCACAAGCTTTACTTTGTCATGAATTTAATACATGGGCAAAGGATACTTTAGCTGCAGGATTAGATGAAACATATGGTGATTTTCCACCCAATGTTTTTGTTTGGGATTGGTTTCATAGAATATGTGATGAGAATTATTTCCTGAGACCTGAATTCGTGACCAGTCCTGAAGATGGTCATCCAAATGAATTAGTATCTGATTTGATGGCACCATTGTTTGTTCAGGAGATATTTGATGCTGCTATCGCTTATGAGCCAATTGTACCTGTGGAATTGACATCATTTTCAGCAACAATTAATTCTGATGTTGTTAAATTGATTTGGCAGACTGCTACTGAATTAAACAATTTAGGTTTTGAAATTCAACGATCATACGAAAATAGTGAATGGGAAAATATAGGATTTGTGAGAGGAAATGGAACAAGTGCCGTGATAAACAATTATAGTTTTTCGGATCCAATTAAATATTTTGATCAAAAATATTACTATCGGTTAAAACAAATTAATAATGATGGT
>DASVGS010000432.1:0-5017 GCA_036379435.1 Ignavibacteriaceae bacterium | reverse complement strand
TTACTTAAAGATTTTGCAAATCCCGTAACACCTGCACGTAAAGAATTTGATAACATTAAATTATGCACAGGCTGTTTAACAGCAATAGAAGTGATATTTATAATTCTTCCCCATTCCTGTTCAATCATATTTGGTACAACAAGATTTGAAAATCTAACAACACTAAGCAGTACTTGTTTAAAAGCCTGATCCCAATCTTCTTCGGTTAAATCACGAAAAAATCCCGGTACCGGTCCGCCGCAATTGTTAATAAGAATATCTACTTTACCGGAATGTTTTGTAACGGCTTCATAAAAATTCTCAATATCTTTTTGTTTATTAAGATCACAAATTCCCCAGAATGGTTCTATATTATATTTGCTTTTAATTTCCCGCGAAGCATCGATCAATGTTTTTTTTGTTCTGGCACATATTGCCAGATTACAACCTTCACCAGCTAAAGCCTCAGCAACCGCTTTGCCAATTCCTGTACTGGAAGCTGTTACAATTGCTAATTTACCTTTTATTCCAAGATCCATAATTAACCTTTGGAATTATTATTAAAAATTATTTTTTCATTTCTGATACTATCTTAGCAGTATCAAGAGCTATTACCAGTTCCTCATTTGTAGGTATTCTCATTACAGCAACTTTGGAATTATTCTTAGATATTATTTCATCTTTGGATTCATTTTTAAATTCATCCAGTTCAATTCCAAAAAATTCCAGATCTCTGCAAACTTCTTCTCTCACCTCTTTTGAATTTTCTCCAATCCCTCCAGTAAAAACAAGTGCATCAAGTCCGCCCATAGCAGCAGCATAAGAACCAATATATTTTTTAATTCTGTAACAAAAAATCTCAAATGCCCATTTAGCTCTTTGCTGGTTATCATGTACGGCAGTCAGGATTTCACGCATATCACTGCTTTCTCCACTTATCCCGATCAAACCGCTATGCTTGTTAAGCAGAGTGTTAGCTTCTCCAACTGTTAATCCCTCTTTAGCCATAATATATAATATTAAAGATGGATCAAGATCACCGCTGCGTGTTCCCATCAACAATCCTTCAAGTGGAGTAAAACCCATTGTGGTATCCATAGATTGACCATTTTTTACTGCAGCCATACTACATCCGTTACCAAGATGTGCGGTAATAACTTTTATGTCCTTAATATCTTTATTTAATAGAGCTGCTGCTCTTTGAGAAACATAAAGATGCGATGTGCCATGAAAACCATATCTTCTTATCTTGTATTTTTTATACAACTCATACGGTATACCGTAAAGATAAGATTTTGGAGGCATATGAGAATGAAATGCAGTATCAAATACACCGCATTGTGGAATATCTGAAAGAATTCTTTGACACGCCTGGATACCTTTTATATTTGGCGGATTATGAAGTGGAGCAAGTTCTATATTATCCTGCAACACTTTTACAACCTCATCTGTTATATAAACTGATCCGGAAAAAGTTTCACCTCCGTGCACAACTCTATGCCCAACCGCTTCGATATCTTTTTTGTCATTTATTACACCATGATTTTTACTAAGCATAACACCAAGAACATATTCAACTGCTATCTGATGATCAAGAATTTCACCGGCAATTTTTATCTGATCACCATCGTACCTTTGATGACTGAGCACTGCTCCTGCCATTCCGATTCGATCTACTAATCCTTTTGCTAATGCAACTTTTTGTTCAGTATCGATAAATTGATATTTTATTGATGAACTTCCACTGTTAAGTACTAATACTTTCATAATTTTTTTTTCCAGTAATTTAAATTTTTCCCCTAAAGAAATTAATTTAGTTTATTGCCATGTTCGTCGTACTTAAAAATACCCTCTAAAGTTTTTTTACCAAGTTTTTTTTCTCTAACCAGTTTCCTGATCATAGGATTTGGTCTATATCTTGGTTCTCCAAGTGTCTTCCATAATGTTTCCATCCAGGTCAGCACTTCATCCAAACCCATCATATCTGCCATTTCAAGCGGGCCATATTGAAAATTGTATCCAAGTTTTAACGCTGTATCAATATCCTTTGCTGTTGCTACACCTTCCAATAGAATATGCATTGCCTCATTAATTAAAGGTACAATTGCTCGTGTAGTTATAAATCCCGGATACTCATAAACTTCTACCGGAGTTTTACCGATTCTTGAAGCAAACTCTTTAACCTTTAATACCGTTTCATTTGAAGTGTGTAAACTTTTTACTAATTCAACCATTGGTATTTTAGGAACCGGGTTTAAAAAATGCATTCCTATTACTTTGCTTGGTCTTGAGATAGATTCAGAAATATTTGTTAAGCTAAGTGTAGATGTGTTTGATACAAAAATTGCTTCCGGATTGACGATAGCATCCAGCCGCCTAAAAATATCAACTTTTAAGTCAAAATCTTCTTGAACAGATTCAATTATAATTTCACAATCTTTTACAGATGATAAATCCGTTTCCCATTTAATTCGGCTAAAAATAGATTTTTTATCCGATTTAGTCATAGCCCATCTTTTAATTTCATTATCAATAGTATCGACTAACTTGGTTTTTGCATTTTCTAACTTTTCGGGATCAACTTCTACTATAACAACATCAAGCCCCATAGAGGCAACAGTTTGTGCAATCCCCCGTCCCATTATTCCCGCGCCAATAATAGCAACATTGTTTATTCTATTATCATCTGATGACGATTTGGAAGATTCTAATAAATCTTCTAATCTTAATTTTTCTTCTTGCATATAAAATCCTTAAGTAAAGTTCAAAATTTATTTATCAGTAATGTATTGTATTCGTAATGTGTAAATATTGGGAGGCAGAATATTACTGAGTAAGCTGTATATCTTATAGGGTGAGACGGATAAAACTTAAAACTATTATCCGCTGATTTTAAATTAAATAAGGTGTAAAACTTTACCCAGGAATAAACTAATCTCTTTGCTGTGCGCATCTAAATTCTATTATGAATCAATTTTTCACAACCAAAATTAACAATAAATAAGGGGCTGTCCAAAGAGTGAATGATAAGTATAATTAAAAATTATTGACATTCATTCAATATTTAAACAGCCCCGTAATAAGAGCAAAAGTAGTTATTTAAGTAGTATTAATTTTTTCATTTCCCTATGCAATATATTATTACTCTTATCGGTTACTTCAAAAGAGTAGAAATACGTACCGGAGGCATAATTTTCAGCATTCCATTTTATAGAATAACTACCAACACTTTGATTTTTACTTATTAACTCTTCAACTTTTTGTCCGATTGAATTATAAATATTGATATTTACATTTGCATCAACATTTAACCAATATTTGATGGTTGTTACAGGATTAAAAGGATTAGGATAATTTTGAGATATAGTTATTTCATTTGGAATAAACTCTACATCTACCGCAATTACATTTGAATATTCAAATTCACCATTAAAATCTACCTGCTTTAATCTATAAAGTACAGTTCCATTATACGGCAGCGATGTATAATCATCTTCATAAAAATAATTTCTAAATTCTGTTATTGTACCTGATCCAGCAACTGTTCCCAATTTTTCCCAATCCTGATTTTTAAATTTTCGTTCAACTTCAAAGTGGCTATTATTTGTTTCAGTTGCAGTACGCCAGTTTAGTATTACTTTTTTGTCCTGCTGATCTGCAGTAAAAGAAATTAATTCAACCGGAATAGTAAAATCAACAAATGCTTCATATACGCCGCGTCCATGAGTTCCTGCCCTTAACATTTGATTACTTTCAGAATAATCTAAATGCATCACTACAGTGTTTGGAAGGTTATTTGAAATTTCAAACCAGTTTGTTCCGTCATTCTCTGTTAAAAATATTCCAATATCAGTTGCTACAAAAAATGTGTTTGGATTTCCGGGATTGTTTGGATAAATAAATATGTCATTAATTGGAGTATCAGGTAAATTCCCGCTAATAGAAACCCAACTTGAACCTCCATTTGAGGACTTGTAAACTTTACCCGCACCAAATCCAGAAAAAGTTAAGAAAATTAAGTTCTCATCTGTTGGGTAAATATTTACTGAAGTAATGGTTCTGCTTGGTAATCCGGAAGTAACATTACTCCATGTTACACCAGCATCTGTAGATTTAAAAATAAGACTTCCGGAAGATGCAAATAGTATTGATGGATTCGATTTACTTATAGCCATTTCCCTAATCGCACTTGCTCCATTTACATTTGCGGAAATAGCAGACCAACTGCCACCATTATCAGTGGATCTATAAACTCTTTGCCTTCCGGTATAAAATGTTCCTGAAGTAACCGGATGGGACAATATAGGTGCCACCCAAGCAACATTCTCACCTGTATTTATTCCATTTGAGGCACCAGACCAATTACTTCCGCCGTTTGTGGTTCGGAATAGACCACCATTTTGTGTTTCACCAATTATAAAATTTGCATTAAATGGATTGAAGCACACTTCTCCTCCATCACCACCATAAGCAGCAGCCCAGTTTAATGAAGAATAAGTTTGTTGTGTACCATTATCTTGTGTTCCTCCTAAAATTCTACTTGGGGTAAATGGACTTGCTGCTATCCGGTAGAATTGAGTGAGAGTTAGGTTTTGATTTAAATTTGTAAAAGAATTTCCGTTGTCTGTTGTTTTCCAAATTCCCCCATCATTACAAACAATAAAAGTGTTTTCTAAAGTCGGGTGAAAAAATAAATAATGCTGATCAACATGAACACTGCCACCAGAGTAGCCGTTAGTTATATTGGTAAAATTAATTCCATCAGTTGATCGATATACATCAATAGTACCAACATAAACTTTTAGATGATTTTTAGGATTAACTCTTAAATACAAGTCATACCATGCCTGTCCTCCCTGATTTTGAAACTCGGAACTTGTGGTAAGAGTACTCCATGTTGCACCAAAATCTGTTGATTTATATAAATTTACTGTTGAACTGTAAACTGCGGCATACATAAAAGCCGTATTTGATCTTGCAATATCAAAATGGGTTCTGTTACCAGTTGCCAAACCTGTTCCAAAAGATGCAAATGAAA
>DASVGS010000431.1:0-3143 GCA_036379435.1 Ignavibacteriaceae bacterium | reverse complement strand
CGTGTTATTACTCCTCTTGGGTTGCCAATTGATGGTAAAGGACCGATAAATACTACTCAGTTTTTACCCATTGAAAGAAAAGCTTTGGGTGTTGTTCAAAGACAACCTGTAAAAGAACCTTTGCAAACCGGTATTGCTGCTGTCGATTCAATGATTCCGATAGGCAGAGGACAAAGAGAATTAATTATTGGTGATAGACAGACAGGGAAAACTGCAGTTGCTATCGATGCAATAATAAATCAAAAATATACTCATACTGAAGAAGCTAAAGCTCTTGGAATTGATCCGGTTTATTGTGTTTATGTTGCAGTGGGACAAAAAGAATCTACCGTTGCACAAGTTGTTGCTAAGTTGGAAGAGAATGGGGCAATGGCTTATACTACTGTTATTTCTGCTGCTGCCTCTGAACCCGCACCATTACAATTTATCGCACCTTATTCCGGTGCAACTTTAGGTGAATTTTTTAGAGATAACGGGAAACATGCTCTTTGTATTTATGATGATTTATCAAAACAAGCTCAGGCTTACAGGGAACTTTCATTATTACTGAGAAGACCTCCCGGACGTGAAGCATATCCCGGAGACGTATTTTATCTTCACTCCAGATTACTTGAACGTGCATCTAAATTAAGTACTGAAGAAGGTGGTGGAAGTTTAACTGCTTTACCTATTATCGAAACACAACAAGGCGACGTATCTGCATACATCCCGACAAACGTAATTTCTATTACCGATGGACAGATCTATCTTGAATCAAATTTGTTTAATGCTGGTATCAGACCTGCAATCAACGTTGGAATTTCAGTATCCCGTGTTGGTGGTAATGCACAGATTAAAGCCATGAAAAAAGTTGCAGGAAGCTTAAAGCTTGATCTTGCTCAATATAGAGAGTTAGAAGCATTTGCAAAATTTGGATCTGACCTTGATAAATCTACACAAAGAACTTTAGCAAAAGGTGCAAGATTAGTAGAGTTATTAAAACAAGGACAATATGCACCTGTAACAGTTGAAAAACAGGTAGTTGCAATTTATTATGGTACTAAAGGTTTTATGGATGAGATTCCGGTCAAAGATGTTAAACGTTTCGAAAAAGAGATCCTGGAATTTATTGAAGTTAAGTACAAGCAAATTTTTGATTCAATAAAAAAAGAAAAAGACGTTAGCAAAGAAACAGAAGAGTTGATTAAAAAAGCCGGACAAGAATTTTTATCTACGTTCAAATAAAAAAGATTTTAGTTATTAATGGCAACCTTAAGAGATATAAAACTTAGAATAAAAGGTGTAAAAAGCACTCAGCAAATTACCAAAGCCATGAAGATGGTGGCTGCTGCAAAATTACGCCGTGCTACCGAATCTATATTGAATGCTCGTCCATATGCTAAGAGAATATCTGTACTTCTTTCCCACCTTGTTAATGAAGATGAAAAATCAATACATCCATTATTTGCAGACAGAGAAATAAAAAGTGTTGCCGTAGTTGTTGTAACCGCTGATAGAGGTCTTTGCGGTGCATTTAACACAAATATTTTAAAAGAAGCTACGCGATATATAGAAGAAGAAGTTAGACAAAAAGGATTAGATTATAAACTTTATTGTTTGGGTAAAAAAGGATCAGATTATTTTTCAAGAAGAGATTATAACATTGGTGCTGCTTATCCCGGAATATTTGCACAATTAAATTATAGCACAGCTCAAAATTTGGTTAATGAACTAATTCCAAAATATCTTGATGGCAGTATTGATAAAGTAATAATTATTTTTAATGAATTTAAATCTATCATTCAGCAGAAAATAATTGTTGAACAGTTTTTACCAATTCCTGTTAGTAATGATACAGAAAATGAAAAGTTTGATTCAGCAAATTATATCTATGAACCCGATCAAAAATTTATATTCAATTATCTGATCCCAAAACATTTAAAAGGTCAGATGTGGAGAGTATTATTAGAATCTAATGCATCAGAGTTTGCTGCCCGTATGACAGCAATGGATAATGCTACAACGAACGCTAAAGAACTGATCAGAACACTTAGCCTTACTTACAATAGTAAACGACAAGCCGCAATTACTACAGAGATACTTGAAATTGTATCCGGTGCAAATGCCTTGAAAGAAAGTTAGAAGATTTAATTGAAGTTGTCTTGTTAAAGTTATGTTTGAAGAATTATCTCTAAAATTAGAATCAGCACTAAAGAAAGTTACCGGACAGGGTAAATTAACAGAGAGTAATATCTCTGATACTCTTCGGGAAATTAGAAGAATTCTTCTTGATGCTGATGTTAATTATAAAGTTGCTAAAGAATTTATTGAGAACGTTAAGGTTAAAGCGCTTGGAAAAGAAGTTATCACTTCTATCTCTCCGGGTCAGCTTATTACCAAAATTATTTATGATGAGTTAACTCAATTACTGGGTGGTGATAATCAGCAATTACAGATCAATCCTTCAGGTATTACAACAATTATGGTTGTTGGTCTGCAGGGATCGGGTAAAACCACATTTTGTGGTAAGCTGGCAAAAAAATTAACCGAGCAAAAAAGAAAAGTATTATTAGTAGCCGCCGATGTTTACAGACCCGCTGCTATAGATCAATTAAAATTGCTTGGTGAACAGATCGGTGTCAAAGTTTTTTCACTTGAAGAAAAAGATGCCAGAAAAGTTGTAACAGATGCTTTAGCTTACGCAAAAGAAAATAGTTATAATACTATAATTTTTGATACTGCCGGCAGACTTCATGTTGATGAACAAATGATGCTTGAAGTATCAGATATTAAACGTATTATTAATCCCAACGAAAATTTGTTTGTTGTGGATTCTATGACGGGGCAGGATGCTGTAAATTCAGCAAAAGCTTTTAATGATACTGTTGATTTTGATGGAATTGTTCTTACTAAACTTGATGGTGATTCCCGTGGCGGTGCGGCACTTTCAATCAGATCAGTTGTGGGTAAACCGATTAAGTTTATTAGTAATGGGGAAAAACTTGAAAATTTGGAAATATTTTATCCTGATCGGCTTGCATCCAGAATATTGGGTAAAGGTGATGTAATATCACTTGTTGAGAAGGCCCAGGCATCATTTGATGATTACGAAACAGAAAAATTAGAAGAAAAATTAAGAAAAAATAAATTTGATTTTGATGATT
>DASVGS010000430.1:0-3097 GCA_036379435.1 Ignavibacteriaceae bacterium | reverse complement strand
TAGTAGTATCAACAGGAGTTAAACTTACTAAATCCTGATTATCTTTTGCCCAGATATAAAAATTAACCAAGGCTGAATCAGCACTTACGCCGGGTATTGTGGCTTTATAAGTAGAATCTGAAACATTAAAAGTCATTTGTACAGGAATTCTTGCACCTTCATTTACTGCATAATAAACTCTTGCTTCCTGAACTGTTCCATCAAGATCAGTGATTTTTGCAGATACCTCAACCGGTTGATTTGATTGAACTTCAACAATATCTCTTCTGATAGAAGAAACAATTGGAGGGCTTTGTAAAACCGGACCAACATCACCGGGGTAAACAGGAACTATGTAATATCCATCAGTTCGTGTAGTAACAATTCCAATTACATATTCCAGGATAGAACCATTAAGTGGTGGTTGATAACCCGGAATAATTCCACCCGAGGTTTTATAGTATCTTGATTGATTATAAATAAAAGCAGAATGTCCATTAAAATCATTTATCTTAAAATTGCCATTTGTTGCTCTATCAGATGTTATAACATTTCTAAAGATAACAAGCATCCCTTCATACTTTTCCATATCAAAGTTATAACCGCCGGTTGAAGTGTATAAATCAGAAAGTTCTAATTCGATTGGAGTAGGTCTAACAGTATTTGTATCCAAAATTTCTATCGGAATTGGTTGAGGATCAAGAACAAGCAGTATCTCAGTTGTAGTGTTATATTCCGTAACTACACCTGTTAATTCAATTAAATTATACGATCTTGCCAGATCAAAAAAAGTACCCTGATGATTAATTAATGTATCATTCTGCAGTACATTTAAACCGCCCCAAAGTCCACCATTAGGATCCTGAATATATGTTGCCCATCTGGCTCCTGATGATATAATTACACCACGATTTGTATCCGGATCAATAACGGTACTTGCTAAAACCATGCCTCTTACTCTTACTGTATCACCATTTAAAGGTGATGGCGGATCGGTTCCTTGTAATGAATCCGGTACCGTTTGAATATCCTGAATAGTTACCAGCGGATAATTCTGCGCAATGATATTCATTGATAGAATGAACATTACTGCAAAGAGTGTTAGTAATTTAATTCTCATTTTTATCTCCTAATTATTTAACAATTAAAAATTTTCCTGTTTTAATATCGCCTGTATTACTATTCTTAACAGTAAACAAGTATAATCCCGTTGCAACTGCCTGATCATTATCGGTAACCAGATCCCAAGCATGTTCACCGCCTGCAAATTGCTGTTTACCGTCGCTGGCAAAATTCTGGAACCACCGGGTGTCGGATCCATTACTGGAGGCATCGTGTGTAATTCTTTTAACTATATCACCAGCTAAGGTGTAAACTGTTATTTCACAAGAAGCCGGAAGATTATAAAAATAAATTTTTCTTAATCTCTCTGATGTTCCATCCCAAACAGCATTTCCGTAATAAGGATTAGGATAAACTCCAACCTCAACATTGGGATCTTCAACTGCTTGTGTTCCCGGAACAACTCTTTGATAATTTGCAATTGAACTTGATTCCAAAACATCAAGGTCATTTTCAGGATCACCTTCATCAAAAGCAGTTACAGAAAAAACATATTGCCAGCCGTTTAGTAGTGTTGGGATTTCAAATTTGTAATAATAGTTTGTTGTATCGTTCACAAAATTGATTGGTGATTCCAATCTTACAGCATCAAAACCTGTATTAAATCCAATCGAATTTCCTGTGCTATCAAATTGAGCAAGAAGTACTAACGAGTTTTGTAAATTTTGTGCCTGAGATAAATCAAATCCAGCCTGTGTTCTGTAAAGTTTATATCCCTCAAAATCTTTTTTGCCGGAAATTGGATCAACAGATACTTCAGCTCTTTTATCCCAGTAAATGGTAGCCTTCTGATTATCAGCAACAACTTTTACTTTGGGAGGTGTTGGCGGTGTTGGAAGGATATAGCGTGTGATTTTTCCGTTTCCATCAAGGTCCTCTCCATTATCCAAAACACCATTACGATTTCTATCTTCACCATAATAAGCTCTCAAAGCCCAGTCAGCATTTATATATAGATTTGTTTTTTGTTCTTCATTATCAATTGAAGCCGGATCATTACCGAATTTTTTTGCACATACAATTGCAAAGACTACGTTAATTGAGTCCCCTGGTGCGATCGTAGAAAATGGACCATTGGAAATAAAAATTGATCTGTTAGTTGGAGTTTTTAATGAAGCAGGATTAATTCCATCCAGCCATCTATTTGTTCCGCCAAAATATCCCTGCATCTTTTTAAACCTGGAAAGATCATCCTGCGGTGCAAAAAAGTTTGGATCATCCGTGTTACGGAATTGCCAGCTTACAAAATTTACAGTTGGAAGAGAATCACCTTGTACAAAAATTTTATCGGCTAATTTTGGCTCCGATCCAAGATACTGCACACCAATATAGCTGTCTGTAAAACCGGGATCACCATTTGAATCGAACTCATAAGCTATTTTTATTGAGTCGTTGTATCCGTTTCCGCCTTTATTAAAAAATGCACTGCCGCTTGGTCTTCCCGTAATTCTTGTATTACGAACAACTGCATCAGTCCATAAACCAACGTAAACACTATCTATAATTTTATTTGAGGTATTTTTTATAGTGTAATTCATAATCACAAAAAAATCAGCAAATGGAAAATTCCATGCATAACTTTCGTGATGAACAACCAGTCCCAACGGGTGATGATCTGTTATAGGTTCTCCATTTAAATAAACCAGATTTGTGTCAGTATAATCCATAACAAAATCCTGATGAGAAATTGCATCAGGCTGGTAGTTAGGAGAATCGTATAGTGATGATCTTTCTAAAGTTCTTTCACCTGCTCTATTTGTAAATTCAAATCCCCCGCCTCTTGTTGATACTGAGGCAGCATCTACAGCTCCCGTAGTAACAAATGGTTCTGTATTACCGCGAATTATTCCACCAATCCATAAACCGCCGTCAAAAATATGTTCAATTCCTGAACCTTTTGGATATTCGCAGCTTGGTTGATCCGGCCACAAAGAAAAACCATTTCCATACGTGCCAAAATTAGTTAATGTTAATCCTATGTTTCCAACAGTTGTGT
>DASVGS010000429.1:0-2177 GCA_036379435.1 Ignavibacteriaceae bacterium | reverse complement strand
ATCAATGTCTCCCGGATCAATAATGCCACCGTATCCATGGCTATTAGAAAATACATTGGATGCTTCACTAACTGGTAAGAAAATTAATGTGATGAGAAGTCTTGGGGTGCCTTATGAAGAAGGATATGAAAATCAGGCAATGGATGATTTGATAAAACAGGCAGAAGCTATAGCTCTTGATTTACAAAAAAATGGTATTCCTGCAGAACCGGATAAAGAGATAATTGCACTGATTGCATATTTACAAAGATTGGGTACTGACATTAAAGCTGCACCGGTTGCAGAAATTAAAAGGTAAAATAAATGTACAAAGAATTGTTGCAGTCAATCGAAGGCGTTGCAGTTTATCCGATTATATCTTTAATCGTTTTTGTTTTATTCTTTGCCATTGTACTTATCTGGATGTTTAAGGTAGATAAAAATTATATCAAAAAAATGGAAAATCTTCCTCTTGATAAAAAGGAAGAAATTAATTTTAACAATACGGGTGATATATATGAGAAAAATGTTTAATTATTTTTCCACAATTATTAGTTTATTTCTGATATCAGATAGTATTGCACAAACAACAACTACACCACCAGCTCCGGATTTTCCACCCGCATACTATGATATAGTTGCATTGTTGCTGATTGCAATTATAATAATTGGGTTTATTGCAATTGTATATTTTGAAGGAAGGAAAGTTGTTGTTTCCGATGAAAAAGTTTTACAAAAGCAACCCTCTGCATTTGCAAGATTTAGAAGAGCGATTACAAAAACAACTCCTGTAGAAACCGAAAATGAATTGTTGTTAAATCATGAGTATGATGGTATACGTGAACTTGATAGTAAAATTCCGCCGTGGTTTTTATGGTTGTTCTATTTAACAATAGCATTTGCAGTTTTTTATATGCTTGATTATCACGTGTTTAATTCCAGTCCGCTCCAGGATGAAGAATATCAACTGCAGGTAAAACAAGCTGAGGTTGAGCGAACTGCGTTAGTTAAATCAGGTGCTTTTCTTAATGAAGAATCAGTTACGTTATTAACCGATCCAGCATCTATAGATGCCGGTAAACAAATATTTGAAGCAAATTGTGTTGCCTGTCATGCCACCGATGGAGGCGGACTTGTTGGTCCTAATCTTACAGATGATTATTGGATACACGGAGGAGGAATTAAAAATATCTTCAAAACTATTAAGTACGGTGTACCGGCAAAAGGCATGATTAGCTGGCAAAGTCAGCTTAATCCAAAACAGATACAGGATGTTGCGAGTTTTATAGTATCTATTCACGGAACAAAACCTGCAAATCCCAAGCAGCCTGAAGGAACTATCTGGAATGAATCTGATTCAACTTTGGTGGTTACAAAATAATTCCGGAAAAATAATTTTTATGAGCATATGATGAGTAAAAGTGAAGAATTTATTGAGGATGAAAATCAAAATTACAGAGACCAACTTGCAACTGTAACAAAAGAAGGAAAGAGAATCTGGATTTATCCAAAAAAACCTTCAGGTAAATTTTATAATGCAAGAACTGTAGTTAGTTTATTACTTTTGGCCTTCCTTATAATTGTTCCATTCATAAAAGTTAATGGTCATCAATTCCTTCTGTTTGATTTTCTCAATAGAAATTTTATTCTTTTTGGGATACCATTTGGTCCGCATGATTTTCATCTCTTTGTACTTGCTATGATTGCAATTATAGTATTTATAATTCTTTTTACTGTTGTGTTTGGCAGAATATTTTGCGGATGGGCTTGCCCTCAGACAATTTTTATGGAAATGGTATTTCGGAAAATTGAATATTGGATAGAAGGTGATGCCAGAGATCAGCGTAAATTGGATGCCGAAGCATGGAATGGAAAAAAACTATTTAAGAAATCTTTAAAGAATATTATTTTCTTTCTGATAGCATTTTTAATTTCTCATATCTTTTTATCCTACATAATAAGTATGGATAAAGTAATCTCTATTATTTCGCAGCCGCCAGGTGTTCACTTATCTGGATTTATCGCATTGATTGCCTTCTCATTTGTCTTTTATTGGGTATTCGCATTTTTCCGCGAGCAAGCTTGTACAATTGTTTGTCCTTACGGAAGATTGCAGGGAGTTCTTCTGGATCAGGATTCCATAGTAATTGCATATGATTATAAACGCGGTGAACCCAGAAGTAAAATTAAAAAGGATC
>DASVGS010000428.1:0-5508 GCA_036379435.1 Ignavibacteriaceae bacterium | reverse complement strand
CGGGATAATCGGTGGGTTCAACAACATTTGCGTGGCGTGGAGATTTATGACCTCTTGTAAGCCAGGCATATTCCTGTGTCATCTTCGCTTTATTGTAAGCATCATTATTTGAAGTTAATGGTTCATCTGAACCTTCCCACGAAGTGGTCTTTGGCTGCAAAGGATCATCATTTTTATCAGTTGCAGAAACATCAGCATGTAAAGTTAATACACCAGCAAATTGTGATGCACCAAGACGACCTACTGTATCACCCGGTTCAACCCATAAAGCTGAAGACCAGATTGGTCCGCCTATATTATCATAACGCGTAAATGACGGCAGTTTTCCGTGCCACATATATTGGAATCTTAAATTATCCGGATTATCAGGATCAACTTTAACGCCGTCGCCTCTTGCATCAAGCATACTATTAATACCCCAACTTGTGGAGTTACCAATAACATTTCTAACGTTGGCACAAACAGCTAATCTAAATTGAAAATAAAAATAAACACCATTTAATGTAGTTGATGGTAATTCGATTGCCGGATCACCATTTACATTACCAGTGTTTTTAAAAGTGTATTCTGAAATTATATAATTGTCATGGTATTGCTGACTGAATTGAAAAATCTTTCTCGTCATCGTAATACCAAGCTGTGTATTTACAGTGTTAATAATTTCACGATCAGCAAAAAGTGAAGGATCTACATTATCATTATCTACTGATTTATCAACGGACAAATCATTATCCACAAAAACAAGCGGAGGTTCAAACTGACTTGTCATTTCAAATTTCTGTGGGAAAAATTCACCTGCACCTGTTACTCTGGGACCAACGTGAACAACTTTGTGCGGATAAACTTCACCATTTTGATCAGTAAAACCTTCTGCACCGATCCAGATTCCTTTAGCAGCTTGAATATCCTGCCTGGAATAAAGTGCCGGCCATTGCAAACCATACTGCTGCTCTTTTACAAATCCTTCTTCTATTTCACTTCCGATTTCTGAGTACCAATTATGAAGTGATCCCGCAGATAACCATTTTATAGCATACTGCGGATAAACATTAGAAGAAGCACCCACAAGAATCAGGAGTATTGTAATTATGTTGAGTTTAATAATATTGTGTTTCATTTATTCCTCTAATATCTAATTAAAAATCTATAGATAATTTTAATCCCCAGAAAATATCTCTTGGATTAAGAAAAGTAAAAAATTCCTGATTAGGCATATCTATATATGATTTGTTTTTTCTCCATTCGTCTTTCTGGCTTTCGCTTGCATTTTCATCCCATGGAATGTAAGGTCCGGTTCTGTAATCTCCGGGTCTATCATCACCTGGTATATTAGTGTAACCAAATCTTTCATCAAATTTTTCTGCAGGCAGATGCAAAGATTTCATATATGCCAGGTAATCCGGCGCATCAACAAAACCATAATCCGTCATATACTTATAATTCAACAGATTACTTATGTCTGCAAAAATCTGAAGATCAACGCCCATAAATTTGAATGATTTACTAATACGAAGATCAACATTATAATATTCTGACCATTGCAGGTTATTTTCCACACCAGGTATACTGCCGCCGCCTGCCCATGTAACATAACGACCCGACGTCCAGGATGCTACAAAACTAAATCTGAAATCACCCAACAGACTTAGACTTCCAAACTTTGGTCCAAAATCAGAAGGTGTAAATAGATCTATATTAGCATTGGCAAAAGGACGCGGTAATGGTTTTTCCTGGTAAACTGAAGTGGTTGTTGCTTCATAATTTCTTTGTAAAGAAGCACTTTCATAATAAGTACCGAAACCGAAGTTACCGGAACTTCTAACATCATAAGTATAATTGATAAATCCTTGAATCCAATTACCTCTGTTTTTGGTAAGTGTTAATTCAAATCCTCTTACATCCTGATAGTTATTAGGTTCAGTTCTTGAGTAACTTACTTTATTATCCCTGCTGATAAATGTAACTAATCTGGATTGTAAAGAAACATCTTTATAATAACCGGCAACCCTTAATAATAATTCATCAAAAATATTTTGCTCATATCCTAATTCGTATGAAACTGTACGTGGTAATGGATTATTAGGATTTGCAATTCTGGTGACTGCATTATTATCAGAAAATCTTCTTAACAGGAATAAGTTTTCCGGGGTCGGCATTTGTCTAAAGTGTCCATAGTTAAAATATAATTTACTATCGATGCTGATCGGGAAAGAAATTCCAACTCTGGGGCTGACATCAAGTTGTTTATCAACGGAAACCTTTTTAAGGAGTGTATCCAACCCGAGTGAATTTTCAGATGCAAATGCTTTTGTATAAGGATCGTATTCATACCATTCACCTTGAGGATCACTATAATCTAACCTTACACCAACATTCGCAACCATTCCCTCAAACTCTAACTTATCCTGAACATAAAATGCACCTCTTATTGGGAAATTACTCCAAACTGATCGCGATCGTCCGCTTGGTAAGAATTTATCCACAGAAGCATAATTAACTCTGTTATCTGTATAATTTATTTCAATACCGGTTTTGATATTATTTATTTTATCAATCTGGCTCTGAAAATCTACCTTAGCATTATACACGCTAACAATACTGCTGTCCCTGGAATTACTGAAACCTACTCCCATTCTTAATCCGTTTATACCGGTAGATGGGTAATCAGCATAGCCAAATGGAGCTTCATCAACAAATATTCCACCAACATTATAAATTTTTGAAGTATCTCTTGCTCTTCCGGGGTTGGTATTATATTCGGATCTAAAAGTACTTACAGATACTTCATATAATGTGGTTGGATTAATAACATTTGTAAACTTGCCGCCAAATGAAGTATAATCGATAGTGCTTGGTGCCCAGTAATCAGTAGCAAAAATTCTTGCATCAATATAACTGACTCTGTTCATTACTGCACCAATACTTTCTGGTGATCTGAAAATTCCTGCAACACCAGCATTATTATCATTGGTTCCTTTAACCTGACTTAACAAACCTTGAATCATTACCTTTTTACCTTCACCAATATCAGAGGTAAGTTTTAACTGACCAACCCAATCATTTACACCGTTTCTTGATAAAGGAACTACATACATAGATTGTGTTTGTCGATATGAAGCAAAGAATCTTAAATTACCTAAAGCTTGACCAAATGGAACCGGACCGCCAAAACTTCCATCAATTTCGTAATCTGGATCCTGGATATCAGTTATTCTTCTGTGCTGCCATAAAAATATTTGCTGTGCTTGTTCAGGTGTAAGATCGTTTGTAGGATCATCATCAAGTAAAGTTTGTTCAGCGATTGCAACCCATCCATCAAATTGCGGATATTGCTGTTGAGTGTAATTATCCCAAACCGGCTGTCCGGAAACAGGATCAATTGCCTCTGTTCCAAACCATGCAACCTGAGGATCTACAAATGGACGTATCCAGTAAGAATTGGGATCGTGGGCTGACATTCCAAAATGTTTTTGAGACGCACCACTGTACCTGGATATTAAACTAAAAGTATATCTATCTCTGTTACCTTCTTTGGTAACCACATTTACCAAACCCGATCTAACGTTACCGTACTCAGCATTAAATCCACCTGTTTGAATTTGAACTTCATCAATTGCTGAATAACTTATTCCGGTAAATGGTGAGTTATCTCTCTCATCTCTTAAAGTAACACCATTAACCAAAAACGCAGTTTGATCTGCAGCTCCGCCTCTGATTTCAAGACCGCTTCTTACACCAGCCTGCAAACCAATAACACCGCTTATGCTGGAAACCGGAAGGTTTTGTATTTCTTCAACGTTAAGGTTTACTCTGCTTGAAGAAACATCCTTCTGTACAATTGGCGTTGTTGCAATCACAACCACTTCTTCGGTTTGGAATGCATTTGAACTTAATTTAAAGTTAACATCCGTGGTTTGATCGATATTGACACGAACATTAGTAAATATGCTAGCAGCATATCCAACCATTGATGCTTTAAGATTGTATGTACCGGGAGAAACGTTGAGGATAACAAAAGAACCATCAACATTTGTTGCAGCACCTATATTAGTGCCTTCGATTAGTACGTTTGCACCAATCAGCGCTTCATTGTTAGAGGCGTCTCTAACAGTTCCGCTTATTTTGCCTACCTGTGCAAAGATTTGTGTTGAAAAAATATTTAGTGCGAGTATGCTAAAAAGTAGCAGTTTTCTCATATATTCTTACTCCTTATAATTTCTCATCAAGAATGGAGGGAATAGTTCTGATAAAGGTTTTTATAAACCTTTTTTTCACAGACAATTATTAATCAGAACAAAATTAAAGTTGATTAAATCTTCAGTTAAAAATCTAAATAAATTAGTTTCTAAAGTCAATTGTTTTTATCGTTTGATAGTTACTTACTTTTTGTTATAATCTTTGTACAATGTTGATACTCATAATTGTTTACGTGCATGTAGTTCAAATGTTCTTATTCTGTCTTTGTAAATATTATTTGCATTAATCCTGATTATATCTAATTGTGAGTCTGAGTTTCCTTCCCATCTGCGACACAAATACAGTGAGTGATATATTCTACCAATTTTATATTGCCTGCTTATCGCTAAACCAACCGAGTAATCTTCACCATAACTTACATTAGGAATTTTTATTTCTCTAAGAACCGGTGTGTAAAAAGCACGAGGTGCACCAAGTCCGTTTATTCTTAATGCATTGTTCGGTCCGTTATCATTACTCCATTCTTTATGATCAATCAATCCGGGCGGCAGTTCCTGAAGATCAAAATTTGTGATTTGATAAGAACCTATAACCATTGCACATTTTTCTTTATGAAAAACATCAACTATAGTTTGCAGAGTGTTTTCATCTTTATAAATATCGTCGCTGTCTAATTGAACAGCAAACCTTCCGCATTTTTGATGATGTACTCCAACATTCCAGCAGCCGCCAATTCCCAAATCAAATCTTTCCGGAATATAGTGAATAAGCCTTTCATCCTTTACTGAAAAGCCTGCAATTAACTCACTTGTTCCGTCTGTTGAATGATTATCAATAACTATTAAATTGAATTTAAAATTTGTCTTTTGCGCTAGAACAGATTTGATTGCATCGACAATAGTCTTTACACGATTTTTTACTGGAATTATAACTGATGCTTCATACTCAAAATCCTTTGATAAAGAAATATCTATTTCTTTAAATGGAGGATGAACATATGCGTTAATATCCATCAGATGTTGTGTAACAGCTTTTTCCATTTCTATTTGTACTTCCCTGTTCTTCGGATCAACATAACTGAAATGCTTATCCTCTGTGCCAACTTCTTCAACACTTTCTACAGTATAAAGAAATTCGGGAATTCTGAATACTGGTCCCATTTGCGATAATTTTAATCTCAGATTATAAAATCCTGCAAACTTAAAATTGTTCTTTTCACTTTCCGCTGACTTTTTCAGAAAATCAGTTTTAAAAAACAGCAACTCGCCAAAATCAAAATCATCCCGTAAACTTCCTTCCTGATAATCAATA
>DASVGS010000427.1:0-2499 GCA_036379435.1 Ignavibacteriaceae bacterium | reverse complement strand
TGTTCAGGCAATCCAGCATTGCAATAACTCTTGCATTTTTCTGGATGATCTCTGCTTCATTAGCAACGATTAAACGAATCTCATTAAACAATTGTGATTCAAGTTCGTTAATCTTTTCCTGAGCATTTAATATTTTATCCTCATACTCTTTTAATTCCGGTGTTATATAACGCTCACTGTTAACAAGTGTCTGCTTTCGGATATAGTTATCCGGAATTTTATTTTTATGAGTATGACTTATATCAATATAGTATCCAAAGACATTATTAAAATTTACTTTTAGAGATGGAATTCCCGTTCTTTCTCTTTCAGTTTGCTGTAGGGTTGCAATCCATTCTTTGCCATGAAGTGAAATATCACGCAGTTCATCAAGTTCGGGACTAAATCCACTCCTGATAATTCCACCTTCGTTTACAGCGGCTGGCGGAGTATCAACAATTGCGGATGAAATTTTTTCAACAATATTTAGTAATGGATCCAGTTGGTCTGAAATATTTTGAAGAGTTACAACTTTTAACTTCTGTAGTGATTCCTTAAGAAATGGAATTTTAATTAATGAAGCTTTAACTGCCACAACTTCCCTGGGAGTAGCTCTGCCAGTACAAATTCTGGAGATTAATCTTTCAAGGTCACTAATTTCATTTAAACTATCTGTAAGTTCTTTTCTTATTTTTTTATTAGTCAATAATTCTTCAACACTATCGTGTCTTTTTTTAATTGGCTCTAAATTGCATAATGGAGCAGAAATCCATTTCTTTAATAATCTGCCTCCCATTGCAGTTTGAGTTTTATCCAGAATCGAGATCAATGATCCCTCAAGTCCACCATCATTCATGGAAAATGTAATTTCCAGGTTTCTTTTTGTGGAGTGATCAAGAATCATATAATCCGAAGGGTTATAAAGTGTAATCCTGTTAAGATGAGAAAGGTTAACCCGCTGTGTTTCATTTAAGTAATTTAAAACTGCACCTGCGGCAATAATTCCTGCTGTAAGATTCTCAATACCAAATCCTTTTAAAGTAACAGTTTTAAAGTGATTTTTTAAAAGTTCACTGGCAAAATCAAAATTAAAAATCCAGTCTTCCAGTTTTGTAATTCGTAGCTGCGGATTAATTCTTTCGATAAGTTTTCCTAATAATTCCTTGTCACGTTTTGGAATTAAAAACTCTGAAGGATTAATTGATTCAATTTGTTCACCAAGCTGGGCGAGTGGAATTTCAAAAACATAAAATTCACCAGTAGAAATATCACTAAATGATAATCCGCAAATCTGATCCAAAATTGCAATTGACAGCAGATAATTATTTCTTTTGTGATCAAGCAATTTATCAGAAAGAGTGACACCCGGTGTTACTACTTCTACAACTTCACGTTTAACAATTCCTTTTGCAAACTTTGGATTTTCCATTTGCTCACAAATCGCAACTCTGTATCCTGCACGCACAAGTTTTGGTAAATAACTATCAATAGCATGATGAGGAAATCCGGCAAGGGGTGTATCTCCGGAGGAACCATTAGACCGTTTTGTTAATGTTATACCCAAAACCTTTGAAGTTAATTTTGCATCATCATCAAAAGTTTCAAAAAAATCCCCGACTCTGAATAATAAAATAGTATCAGGATTAGTTTGCTTTACCTTGTAATACTGTGCCATTAAAGGCGTTTGTTGGGTTTGTGATTTCATAATTGAGTTATAAAAATAGTGATTTTGACGATTAAATATGAATCAATTGTTTGTTAGCAATTTTTTTATTTATTTATCACTTAAGTCAGTACTCCAAAAAGATTGAACTAAAATCAATTTTTTATATATTTGCTAATAATCACTCAGATTGATGGAAACAATAATTCTAAATCATTAATCTCATTCCTTTTTTTATTTCGTGTGGATTTTTTTTGAAAGAAGAATATCATAAATGGCACTCTCAGTTTATCGATAGAGAGTTTGAAATGCTCGTTTTTGGGCAAACAGGATATCCTGTTATTATTTTTCCAACTTCACGGGCAAAATATTATCAGGCAAAAGATTTTGGATTAATCAATGCTGTTTCGTACTTAATTGATATGGGAAAAATAAAGATTTACTGTCCAGACAGCATTGACGCTTTGAGTTGGTATAATAAAAATATTCATCCTGCTGATAGAGTAAAAACCCAGATTGCTTATGAAGAAGTAATACTTAATGATGTTGTAGAATTTGCATTTCAGGATACAGGATTTAATAAAGTTGCATTAGCCGGATGCAGTTTTGGCGGATATCATGCTTCGAATATCACTTTTAGAAATCCGGAAAAAGTTGGTTATTTATTTACAATGGGCGGCGCTTCAAACATAAAACGTTTTTTAGATGGATATTATGATGATAACTGCTACTTTAATAATCCGCCCGATTATCTTTCAAATTTAAGCGACGAAAAAATTTTAAATAGAATAAATAAAGTGGGCATAATTCTCGGAACAGGAGAATTTGATATGTGCCTTGATGAAAACAAAAGTTTA
>DASVGS010000426.1:0-2538 GCA_036379435.1 Ignavibacteriaceae bacterium | reverse complement strand
GTAATCTACAACAACAAAGTAATTGCCATTCTGGAACTCGCTTCATTAAATCCTCCTTCGTCTGATGCCAAAGATTATCTTGAAAAGATTCAGGAACAATTAGCAATTGGCTTAACAAATGCAAAAGCCGTCGTTCAATTAGAAAGTTTTGTGAATGAATTAAAAAAACTAAATGATGAATATCAAAAACAAAATATTCAGATCAAGAAACAGAATGATACTCTGCTTGAATTAAGCAATCAGCTCAAAATAAAGGCCGAAGAATTAGCAGTACAAAAAGAAGCTGCTGAAGATTCAACAAGATTAAAATCACAGTTTCTCGCCAGCATGTCTCACGAGCTGCGGACCCCAATGAATTCCATCTTAGGACTTACAGAGCTTATTCTGGATAAAGCACAATTGAGTATTAGAAACAGGGAAAGATTGGAAGTAGTATTAAAAAGCGGTAAACGATTAATGGGCTTGATTAATGATATTCTTGATCTTTCGAAAATTGAAGCGGGAAAGATGGAGATCAGGGAAGAAGATGTTCTTCTTGAAGAAATGATTGAAGAGGTTTCAATTACCGCTGTTCCTCTTGCTATGGAAAAGGGATTGACGTTTAACGTAAAAAGAAATTGCAATACGGGAATTATTATTAATACCGATCGTGGAAGAGTTATGCAGGTATTGGTAAATCTTATCGGTAATGCAATTAAGTTCACTCATAAAGGTAAAATTGAATTAACCGTTTCGCTTAATGATGATAAAATGCTTTTGTTTTCAGTTAGTGATACAGGTATCGGAATTTCTGATGAAAGCAAGAAATTTATATTTGAAGAGTTCAGGCAAATTGATGGAAGTTCGTCTAAAAGATATAATGGCACAGGGTTAGGACTTGCAATTTCTAAAAAGATTGTTGATTTGCTTGGTGGAAAAATTTGGGTCGCAAGTGTCGAGGGGCAGGGTTCTGTTTTTTCATTTACTATTCCAATAAAATATCAACAAGGGAATGGAAGAAACGAGAGTTTACCTGTTAACGTTGAAACACTAAGAAAAAATTCCCGTAATCCTGTTCTTGTTATTGATGATGATCCCGAGGTAAGATATACAATAGGGCAGTATTTAATTACTAAAAACTATGAGGTTATCTTTGCAGAAAATGGCGAAGCCGGAATAAAACTTGCTCAAACAAAACAGCCATTTGCTATTACTTTAGATTTACTTTTACCTTACAGGGATGGCTGGAGTGTTCTTAAAGAATTAAAACAGAATCCATCTACAAAAGATATTCCTGTAATTCTAATCTCAATTTTTGGTGATAGAAAGATGGGATATGATTTAGGTGCATTCGAGACGTTTATAAAACCAATATCATCCGAAAAGCTTTTAGCCGCGTTTGACAGATTAGAATCGCTTGCTCAAAAGCGAACTAAAAAGATTGTTATTGTTGATGATGATGATTTGGAATTTGAAATGTTTAAAAAAGAATTTAAAGATGATAACGTAACCATAGAATATATTCAGGACAGTGAATTTGCTTTTAACAAAATTGCAGAAGTGCAGCCCGATATTATAGTACTCGATTTACTAATGCCTAAGCTGGATGGTATTACTTTATCTCAAAAATTAAAATCTGATGATCGGACAAAACAAATACCAATTATAATCAGCACTGCAAAAAATCTATCTGAAGAAGAACACAGATCATTAAACAAAATTGTTGACGATATAATTGTAAAAACAAAAACCCAACCCAATGATATTCTAAAAATAGTTAGGGATAAAATTATTTTGCACGAAGAGGAAGAACAACTTTATTCTGAAACCGAAACGGAGATTAATGAGAACCTGGAAATTGTTGGTGATGATGAGGAGCAGACAGGCAATTATTTGGGAAATGTTTTAATTGTTGATGATGATCCTGATACCTTATTTACTATAAATGAAATGGTAATGTCAACGGGATGTAAAACATATTTGGCTAAAAGCGGAATGGAATGCTTAAAAATGCTTCACAGCTTAAAACCCGATTTAATATTGCTTGATATTATGATGCCTGATATGGATGGTTTTCAAACATTAAAAAATATTAGAAGCAACAAAGAGTTAGCTGCCATTCCGGTTTTTGCGGTTACAGCAAAGGCAATGATTGGTGATAAAGAAATAATTTTAAAACATGGGTTTAACGACTATATACCAAAACCGGTTAACCCTGCTACAATTTCAAGTAAAATTGCACAACTATTTTCTAAGTTAAAATCTAATTAAATATGAAAAAAATTTTAGTAATAGATGACTTGCCGGAAAACGTATTTATGCTGCAGGATCGGTTAGAACATGATGGTTTTGAAGTTTTGACTGCATATGACGGATACGCGGGAATTGAAAAAGCAAAAAAAGAATTACCGGATTTAATTTTATTAGACGTAATGATGCCCGATATTACCGGACTTGAAGTTTGTAAAATCCTTGTTAATGAACCGACCACAAAAGATATTCCGATTATACTCGTTACTGCTAAATCCGGAGCCGAAGATACAAAAGAAGGATTGGAAG
>DASVGS010000425.1:0-3597 GCA_036379435.1 Ignavibacteriaceae bacterium | reverse complement strand
CAAATCCAGTATGCAATAATAGTATCAATTATTTTATTCACATCAGCTCAGGCACAATTTAATTTTTACTCTTATTATCAGGGCATTTATGATGATAATATATTTAATAATAGTAACAAGATTTCTGATTTTATAAACAGCTTTTCTCTCGGCTCTGCATATAACTTTGAATCTGAGTTTAATAATGTTCAGTTATATTATGAGGGAAATTTAAGTTACTTCCAAACCACAACTTCAAAATCTTTTAATACACACAGGGTTGGATTGGTTGAGACACATTTATTTTCGATAGATGATAATCCGTTAAATGCTGGCGTAAATTATTCTATCAGAAATAACCAGGATGAATTTGAAGTTTATAACTTTGATCAAATCTCAGCTTACATTAATTACCGTCAATCAATAAGTGAAACTGATTTTCTCATTCCGGGTTACATTTACAACCGGAATAATTATAAAAACTTTACACTGTTTTCACACAATGAGCACAAATTATTTTTAACATGGATTTCAAGCTTTGAAACTCAGACTTCTCTTATATTAAATGCGGAATACTCTTTAAAAAATTATTTTGAGAAATACTATTTTGATGGATATCTGAATGAAGCATCTAATTTTAAGTTTAAAGCAAATATTGGTCAATCATTAAGTGAAACAACAGGAATGAATGGATATGTTGTATTAAGAAAAAACCTTTCAGACGGCAGCAGATATTTAATTAGTGATTCGCTTGTTTATTATGAAGAAGAAATATTTAATGATATTTATTCCTATAATGGAATAGAGACAGGTTTGGGAATTAAACATTATCTGAATGAAAATATTGAATTAAGTCTTGAAGCAAGATACCTGGTAAGAAATTTCACTTCACTTCCTGCTGTTGATATAAATGGTGTGGAATTAACTTCAATGAGAGAAGACGATCAGTTTGGGTTTGGTGCCGGAATTGTTTTTGATCTGAGTAAGTTTATAAATGGTATATCGTTATCTGCAACCTGGAACTACTTCAAAAACAATTCAAACGATTATTTTTACAAGTATTCCAATCAGATAATATCTGCATCGCTGGATTATGATTTCTAATTTGAACTACAGCCTTAATACTTAATATTATATTTCTGAAGTTTGTATCTCAAATTTCTTTCAGTAATTCCTAATAATTTTCCTGCTTTAGTTTGATTGCCATTGCTCTCAGTAAGTGCATCAAAAATTAATCTTTTTTCAAGTGCTTCCACCTGTTCGCTTAAGGTACCTTTTCCAAGCTCCGGAAGCTGATCTTCATATTTCATTCCCTTTACAGTTAATGGAAGATCATTTGTGGTAAGTATGTTGTTCCTTGTAAGAACCACAGCACGCTCAATAATATTTTCCAGTTCGCGCACATTACCCGGATAATTATACTTCAACAAAACATCCATTGCTTCTTTAGACATTTCAATATCACTTCTGCTATTTTCCATTGAATACCTGTGAATAAAAAAATCTACAAGAGGAAGAATGTCCTCTTTTCTTTCACGTAATGGCGGTATATGAATGCCAACAATATTTAATCTGTAAAAAAGATCCTCTCTAAAAGAACCATCCTTTATTTTATTTTCTAAATTATGATTTGTTGCTGCAATAATTCTAACATCAATATCAATGCTTTCTGTTCCGCCTACTCTTTCTATCTGATGCTCTTGCAGTACTCTTAAAAGTTTAACCTGTATTGATAATGGGATATCACCAATTTCATCTAAAAAAATTGTTCCTTTATCAGCAAGTTCAAATCTGCCTTTTTTCATTTTGTCAGCACCGGTAAAGGCTCCTTTTTCATGACCGAACAATTCGCTTTCCAAAAGTGTTTCAGGCAGAGCAGGGATATTTACAGCAATAAATGGATTATCTTTACGAGGACTTATATAATGAATTGATTTGGCAAGAACTTCTTTACCGGTTCCGTTTTCCCCTGTAATTAAAATTGTAGCTTTGCTTTCGGCAGCTCTAACCGCAACGCTTAATACTTCTTCCATTCTTTGAGAATGCGAAATAAAAGATGATAATTTATATTTTTCAAATAGCTGTTTCTTTAAAAATTCATTCTCGGATTTTAAGTTTTTATTTTCTATGATTCTTGCAATAAGTAAATCCAGTTCATCCAGGTTAATAGGTTTAGATAAATAATCAAAAGCACCCAGGTTCATAGCATTTACAGCATTTTCAATTGTCCCGTACGCAGTAATAATAACAAAACTTATTTCAGGATTAATTTTTTTTACTTCTTCAAGCACTTCGATGCCTGTTTTATCGGGCATTTTATAATCCGATAAAACTATATCAATTACATTATCTCTAATTGCTTTTATGCCTTCGGTTCCGGAAGCAGCGGAAAAAATCCTGTAACCTTTTTTTTCAAGATATCCCTTTAAAACATTTCGCTGGGTATCTTCATCATCAACGATTAAAATAGAAAAGTTTTTCATTTTATTGGTAAAATAATTTTAAATGTTGTTCCTTGATTTAATTTGCTCTTAAAGGCAATAGAGCCTTTGTGCTGAGCAATAATTTTTTGTGATATGCTTAAACCCAAACCGTTGCCGTCTTTTTTAGTTGTGTAATAAAGATCAAATATTTTCTTTTGCTGTTCCTGATCTATGCCAACTCCATTGTCTGTAATTTCAATTACAAAATCTTTTTTGTGCCGATAATAACTGATTGACACTTCACCATTTTCTTCTATGGAATCAAAAGCATTCTGTATGATATTCATTAAAGACTGCTTTATAAGATCCGCATCAATATTAACATTAACTTTTTCACTACCCTGTAAGATGAAGTTAATTGACTTTTGTTTCGCCTGTTCTTCATACAATTTAAATACTTCACTTAAGTATAAATTTAACTCAACAGGACTTTGATTTATCTCTAATGGTTTTGCATAACTTAAAAACTGCGTTATTATTTTGTTGATTCTATCAACTTCATTTTTTAACAACAGTGTAATGTCTAAGTATTCTTTGTTATTTTCTTTGGGCTCAAACTCCTTGTTCAATCTTTGTGCAATCATTCCAATAGCATTAATAGGATTTCTTATTTCGTGTGCAACACCTGATGCAAGTTCACCCATAGCAAGAATTTTTTCATTTCGTTTTATTTGTTCCTCAGTGTTTTTTAATTCCGTAATATCATTAATAATAATCGTATAACTGTCCATCTGCTTATCAAGATTATAATTGGGAATAATATTTAGAGAAATAAATTTAGTTGTACTACCATTTTCAACGGATAGCTCTATGTTTTGATAGGTTATTTCATTTCTTATATTCTCAGATATTATATCCAGGGATTTAATTCCGGTTTCATTAATATTTTTACCTATAATCTCAGAAGCGCGGACAGAAAAAAGATTTTCAGCAGAAAGATTAAATAAAGTAATCTTCATATCCCTTGAAACAGTTATAACTGCCTCTTTCATGTTTTGTAAAAATGAATTGGTAAAAGATTTGAAATTGGAATACTCTTGCGTAAGTAAATTTAAATTCTGATTTGAGAACAAAACACTTAATAATATTATGCTGATAGCTGCAAGTATTAAAGATATTATAATTATCCTTCTAA
>DASVGS010000424.1:0-5716 GCA_036379435.1 Ignavibacteriaceae bacterium | reverse complement strand
TGTAACCAAGATCATTCTTTACAAGTCCATCTCCGTGCCCTATAAAAAATCTTTTTCCGTTTAAGATAAACTCTTTACCATCCTGATAAAGATGGACGCCAATTTCACTTTCAAAAAAATCTTTATGAAAAAAATCGTGGTTACCGATAAAGTAATGAACTTTAACTCCTTTATCGGTTAGATTTTTTAAAGCAGTTAAAGTTCTGAAAAAACCTTTTTGATAAACTCTTTTATATTCAAACCAATAATCAAAAAGATCGCCAGCAATAAAAAGTTCATCACAATTGTCTTTTGCAAATTCTAAAAACTTTACAAGCAGTCTTTCTTTTTTATCTTCAATTTCTTTTGACTGAAGACCGAGATGTATATCGGAGATAAAGAGATAAGTTTTATTCACAAAGTATCTTTTTTGTTTTTAGAAATTTAATGATATACAAAAAGAAATAAAACATACTGGATTTTTAGGCTAATGAACTTTCTCAAAACTGCCCAGCAATTTAGAGTCAGGATCAATATCTATTGTTTCAATTTTATTATCAAAATTTAAATTGATTCTTTTTTCCTTTTCATCAACATAAATTTTTTGAGTGGTAGATGTTCCATCAACAAAACTAATTTTAATTTCCAGGGGGAAATGGAATTCTTTGTACTCCCGTGATTTTTGACTGATACTTATTGTGAATTTATTATTTGATCCATCATATGGGAATGAAATAGAATAAGTACATTTAATATTTTCTGTTCCCGTATATACCCATTGATCAAAAAATTTATCCAGATTTATTCCTGATACATTTTCACAAACATTTTTAAAATCCTGAACCGAAGCATTGGAATATTTATAAGTATCATAATATTTATGAAGAGATTTGAAAAAGCTGCTATCCCCTATTTCAAACCTTAACATATGAAGCACCCATGCACCTTTATCATAGACAGTTTCGCCAAACAAATCTTTTGGTGCATACAAAGTACCTGCAAAACTATCACTAAACTTGCTTAGCATTTTTGATTTAAGAGCATCTTTACCGTGTTTGGCTTCTGCATAAAGTGCCTCTGAGTATGTTGCAAATCCTTCGTTCAACCATATATCATTCCAGGATTTTGGCCCCACAGAATTACCCCACCAGTGATGAGCAAGTTCATGAACATAAGTATCTTCAAAAAAATTATTACCGCTTACAAACATGTAACCAATTCCTGTTATTGTTTGATTTTCCATTGCACCGTAATTCCACAGGAATTCTGCTACGCCATATTTCTCTTTTATAAAAGGATATTCTCCAAATATTCTGGAAAGTGTTTTCATCATATCAAGATGATTCTCAAAATCTGTCTTTGCTTTTTCCAGATGTTCAGGCATAACATAGTATTCAATCATCATGGAATCTCTTCCGCTTAAGCCGGTATACAGATCTGCAAATGTTCTGTAAGGTGCGGAATAAACTGCAACTAAGTAAGTGGAAATTGGATAGATAGTCTGATAATGATAAGTTTTTCTATCACCCAAAACTGAAACTGATTTTAACAATCCGTTTGATACCGATACAAACTGAGAATCATTTGTAATCTCGATATCAAGGAGTGCTTTATCAGAAGGATCATCATCGCAAGGAAACCATGTGGAAGCATAATTTGGTTCGCTGATATTATAAATCAGAGAATTACCTCTTACCTCTCCAAAAACAAACCCGTCAAATCCGCCTCGTTGCGGAGTTCCTTCGTAATCAATATTGATTTCAAATGTATCACTAATTTCTTTTTCAGTGTTGATAAATATCCGATTTTTATTTCTGGAATATTTAGCCGGTTGATCATTCAACAAGACTTTTGATACTGTTAGATTGTCATAAAGATTCAGTTCAATTATTTCGTTTAGTGTTACAGCCGTATCCTGATTTTCAATCTCCGGAAGAAGTGTAATTTTTGATGTTGCTATTTTACTTGAATCTGGTTTTATAAAAATTGCTTTAATAATTGCAGTGCCTGATAGTAATTTTTTATTAGGTTTTAAATCAAGTTTAAGATAATAATGAAGAATATCTACCTGTCTTTGGAGATCACTTACAAAATATTTTTTATCATTATTAATTGCATTTACATTTAAATCCTGAGAAAATCCTGCCGACTGAATTAAAAATGAAATTGTTATCGTACTTAGAATCCTGAAAATCATATAGACAAAACAATTTGTAATTAAAAATAATTAATATCTGTTAAAAATAATTTAACACTTTGTTTAATTGCCAAACAAACGATAAATCAATATATTTTAGAACAAAATTAAGGAGTCTATATGATTTCGCCAGGTTCATCAATATTAAGAGATACAGTTACAGTGATTTTGGCTGGTGGTCAAGGAGAAAGACTTCATCCCTTAACGGCTGTAAGAAGTAAACCTGCAGTTCCATTTGGTGGCAAATACCGGATAATTGATTTTGCACTTTCTAATTGTCTTAACTCAGGTTTAAGAAGAGTTTATGTTTTAACCCAATACAAATCTGATTCATTAAATATGCATTTGTATGAAGCGTGGAGTATTTTTAATCCTGAACTCGGCGAATTCATCTACTCGGTACCTCCTCAAAGAAAACTTAATAATGAATGGTATCTTGGAACAGCGAATGCAATTCATCAAAACTTAAATTTATTTTCTGATAAAAAAGCAAAATGGGTATTAATTCTTGGCGGTGATCATATTTATAAAATGGATTACCTTAAATTTTTAGATAACCATATTAATCGCGGTGCTGATCTTTCAATCGCCTGCCTTGAAGTTCCAAAAGATGAAGCAAACCGTTTCGGCATAGTTGGCGTAGATGATAAATACGATGTTCAATCATTTATTGAAAAACCAGCTAATCCGCCGCAAATACCTGATAAGCCGGGTTATTCATTTGTTAATATGGGAATATATATTTTTAATGCAAATGTTCTGCGGGAAGTTTTGCACGAGATGGATACAAAGAAAATTAAGAATCACGATTTTGGTCAGCACGTAATCCCATATATGGTGCAATCAAAATTAAAAGTTATTGCTTATAAGTTTTTGGATGAGAATAAAAAAAATCAACCATACTGGAAAGACATTGGCACGCTTGACAGTTACTATGCAGCGAATATGGATTTAATAAGTGTGATACCTGAATTTAACTTATACGATCCGGACTGGCCATTAAGAACTTATCAATATCAATACCCGCCCGCAAAAACAGTATCGCACGAGGGTGAACGAGTTGGTAGAACGCTAAATTCCCTGGTATGCGATGGAACAATCGTATCAGGTGGATTAGTAGAAAGATCTTTGCTTGGATCCAACGTAAAGGTTAACAGTTATTCTTACATCACAGACTCGATAATAATGAATAACGTAACGATTGGCAGGCACGCAAGAATTCGCCGTGCAATAATTGATAAAAACGTTGTTGTACCCGAAGGATATGAAATTGGATTTGATGTTGAAGGCGACAGAAAAAAATTTACTGTTACCGAAACAGGTATAGTTGTGATTGCTAAAAATAGTGTGTTACCAGAATAAAATTTGAAAACAATTCTTATTCTTAAACTACAAATCTGCTTTTTGTATTTTACAAAATCTGCTTACTAAATTATTTTATCTCTATGCGATGAATTCAAAATTAGAAACAAATTTAAAAAACCTGCCATCTTCTCCCGGCGTTTATCAATTCTTAAACAAGAATGGAAAGGTTATTTACGTTGGTAAAGCCAAGAATTTAAAGAACAGAGTTAGAAGTTACTTCCAGGAAAATTTGGGCTCAGCAAAAACTGCTGCAATGGTAACCAAAATTGATGATCTGCAGCTTGTTGTTACAGACAGCGAACTTGAGGCTTTGATACTTGAAAATAATCTTATCAAGCAGCTAAAACCGAGATATAATGTAAATCTTAAAGACGATAAATCATTCCCGTTTATAAAAGTTACAAATGAATTGTTTCCAAGAATTTATCCCACAAGAAATGTTTATAATGATGGGTCAAAATATTTTGGTCCTTATACAGATGTAAGAAGTATGCGCGCTTCACTGGGTATGATTAACAAAATATTTAAAATAAGAAGCTGCAAATTAGATTTGACTGAAGAAAATATTAATGCTAAAAAGTTTAAAGTTTGTCTGGATTATCATATAAAAAAATGTGATGGACCCTGCGAGAACTTAATTTCTGCAAAAGCATATAACGAAATGGTTGATGAAGTAATTAAACTTTTGAAGGGTAAGACAGAGGATCTGATAAAGGACTTGAAACTTAAAATGCATAGTGCAGTTGAGAATCTGGAATTTGAAAAGGCAGCAGAACTGAGGGATAAAATTGAGCAGTTAAATTCTATATCATCAAAGCAAAAAATTGTTAATGATGATGATGAAGATCGGGATATTTTTGCAGTTGCTTATGAAGGTAAAGATTCTACCTGTGCTGTATTTAATATTCGTTCAGGAAAACTGATTGGAAAAAAGCAACTTAAACTGGGAATAGAAGAAGGTGAAGAATTATCAAACATATATTCTGCAGCAATAAAGTTTTACTATGGGGATCAGGTTGAAATTCCCCGCGAAGTAATTGTTGAAATTGCGCCAGTAGATGCAGATGCACTAACTGATTGGCTGAAGCTCAGATCAAACAGAAAAGTTAAAATTTTTGTTCCGCAGCGCGGTGATCTGAAATCATTGGTAAAAATGTGCAAAGAAAATGCAACTCTTCAGCTAAAAGAAATACAATTGCAAAAGATGAAAAATCTTGGAAATATTTCTTATTCTGTTTCAGCTTTACAAAGAGATTTGCATTTAAAAACTTTGCCAAGGAAAATTGAATGTTTTGATATTTCAAATTTACAGGGTACAGATACTGTTGCAAGTATGGTTGTTTTTGAAGATGGGAAACCGAAGAAAAGTTTATATAGAAAATTTATTATCAAATCTGTTCAGGGCCCGGATGATTTTTCAAGTATGCGGGAAGTAATTGAGAGAAGATATTCACGATTGAAAGAAGAAAATCAAATTCTGCCGGATTTAATAATGGTGGATGGAGGTAAAGGACAACTTTCAAGTGCAGTTGAGATTTTGGATAAACTTGGATTTAAGGATTACAATATAATCGGGTTGGCAAAAAGACTGGAAGAAGTATTCTTTCCAAATCATTCTGATCCGGAGCTTATACCAAAAACTTCTTCGGGTTTAAAGTTGCTTCAGCAGGTACGAGATGAAGCTCACCGTTTTGCAATTACATTTCATCGGGTTAGAAGAAGCAAACGAACGATCAAATCTGAATTGACAGATATAAAAGGGATTGGACCAGAGACTGCTAAAAACCTGCTTAATAAATTTGGTAGTGTTGATGCAATCAAAAGTACGAGTAAAAAAGATTTGGAGAATTTTATCGGGAAGAAGAAAGCGGACTTGCTGCTAAATCATTTTAAAAACAGTTTATAATTACAAACTTCTTCAAATTATAAAAAAATTTAATTGATTCATGTTTTTTATTAAATGCATATTTGATTGTTTAATTGGTAAAACGGCACAAATAAGTTTTTTTAGATTACTTCCAAAAATATTTTATATATCTTTACACATAAGAAATTAAAATTATGAAACATATTCCATTAAAATATTTTTTGATTTTTACTTTTTTCATTCTATTAGCCGGATGCGAAGAACAAAAAAAAGAAACTCCATTTTTAGTTAATGGTAACTCAATTCAA
>DASVGS010000423.1:0-3643 GCA_036379435.1 Ignavibacteriaceae bacterium | reverse complement strand
AAACCCTGCATAAAATCTTGTTTCTCTTGAGCATCACAAATAATTTAGAATAGTAAATTATAATAATTATTATTCACACAATCAGAGGTTCTAAATGAGTCTCAGTCTTATCGCAAAATCTATTAAAGCCTCGCCCACTTTAAAGCTAAACGAGAAATTTGCAATCTTAAAAGAAAAAGGTGATCCTGTCATTCATCTTGGCGGCGGAGAACCAAAAACCAAAGTACCAATGGATGCAATACTTGCAACTGTTGCGCACGTAAACACAGGAGAAGTTCGTTATGCGCCTGCAGACGGCATTCCTGCTCTTAAACAAGCTGTAATCAGGTATACAGAAGAGTTTTATGAAAGAAAAGTTAGACCGGAAAATGTAATTGCATCCAGCGGTGCCAAACAGGCAATTATGGTTGCACTACAGTCAGTGTTAAATCCGCAGGAAGAAGTCCTGTTTCCTGCCCCCTATTGGGTAAGTTATCCTGATATGGCAAAATTGATTGGCGCTATTCCTGTGGCAGCACTTCCTGAAGATGGAACTTTTTATCCAAACATAAAAGATATTACAGATAGAGTTGGTTCTTATACAAAAGCAATTATCATCAATAGTCCGAATAATCCTACAGGTGCATTTTACAGTGAGGATTTTATTGCAGAAGTTGTTGAGTTCTGTGAGAAAAAAGATATCTGGTTAATTATGGATGATATTTATCATAGGTTATTGTTTGATGGAAAGAAACCAATAAACTGTTTTAAGTACGCAAAAAAGAAAGATGAAAATTCTAAGTTGATCGTTATCAACGGGGTTTCTAAACAGTATGCAATGACTGGATTTAGAATCGGTTGGGCTGTTGGAAATAAAAAAGTTATCGAAGCAATGAGTAATATTCAGGGACATCAAACTTCCGGTCCTTCTGTGCTTTTGCAAAAAGCAGCAGTTGCAGCAATTAACGGAATTCAATCCGGTGTGGAGAGTTTACGCGCAACTTTAGAGAATAACAGAAATGTTATGATTGATTTGTTAAGATCGTTTGAAGGAGTAAAAGTTTCTAAACCTGATGGAACATTTTATTGTCTTGCAGATTTTTCTGCATATGAAAAAGATTCAAACAAGTTATCGGAATTTTTAATTGATAAAGTTCAAGTGCTTACAGTGCCGGGTAAAGAGTTTGGGCTGGATGGACATTTAAGATTAAGCTATTGCGGATCAATAAAAGATGTGCAGGATGGAATTGAGAGAATGAAATGGGCTCTCGATCCGAATTCACCAAATGAACTTTACATTGGCGACAGAAAATTAGTGAGGGACTGGTCATGAAATATTTAGAATTTAATACTCCTGCAACAAAACAGGCAATGGAACTTGCTTCTGATTTCAGATTAAAGAGTCAGGGTTTAACAGATCTGGATCGTGTGTTCTGGAATTTACCTGATGAAGCTTTGTACGAGGAAGCAATTTTTAGGAATGAAGCAAAACTTTCAAAACAAGGTCCGCTGATAGTTAATACAGGAAAACATACTGCCCGGGCGGCGGCAGATAAATTTATTGTACAGGAACACAGCACGAATGATAAAATTTGGTGGGGAGCTTACAACCGTCCTTTCAGTTCAGAAAAGTTTAACCAATTGATGGGAAGAGTTCAAGCTTTTTGCCAGGGTGAAGAACTGTTTGTCCAGGATTGTTATGTTGGTGCTGATCCTGATTACAAAATGCCAATAAGAATAATTACTGAAAAAGCCTGGCACAGTTTGTTTGCAAGAAATATGTTCATAACAACTGAAGACAGAGATGAACTTAAAAAGTTTGTTCCTGATTTTACGGTTATTTGTTTACCCGGTTTTAAATTAGAACCGGCAATCGATGGATCAAGAAGTGAAACAGGAATTATATTAAACTTTGAACAGCGCACAGCAATTATTGCAAACTCACTTTATGGTGGTGAAATAAAAAAATCTGTTTTTACACTACTTAACTTTTTACTAACATTTGAAGATGTACTTCCCATGCATTGCTCTGCAAACGTTGGTAAATCGGGAGATGTAGCATTATTTTTTGGATTAAGCGGCACCGGTAAAACAACTCTTTCTGCTGATCCAAAAAGAAATTTAATTGGCGATGATGAACACGGCTGGAGTAATGAAGGTGTATTTAATTTTGAAGGTGGATGCTACGCAAAAGTTATTAGACTTTCTGCAGAACAGGAGCCGGAAATTTATGCAACTACAAGAAAATTCGGAACAATATTAGAAAACGTTGTTTATGATCCGGTAAGCAGATACATAGATTTAGATGATGATCATATTACAGAAAATACACGTTGTTCATATCCATTAAGTTTTATTCCTAATGTTGTACCTGAGGGATATGTACGAACGCATCCTAAAAATATAATCTTCTTAACTTGTGATGCTTCCGGTGTAATGCCTCCAATTGCAAAGTTAAATCCTGCACAGGCACAGTATCATTTTATAAGCGGATATACATCTAAAATTGCGGGAACAGAAATCGGACTTGGAATAGAACCACAGATAACGTTTTCAGCTTGTTTTGGTGCACCGTTTATGGTACGTCATCCTTATGAATATGCTGCAATGTTAAAGGAAAGAATGTTAAAACATAACGCAAACGTTTGGCTGGTTAACACCGGCTGGGTTGGAGGAAGATTCGGAGTTGGAAAACGAATCAGCATTCGTCATACAAGAAATCTTTTAAATGCAGCATTAGAAGGTAAACTTGAAAAAGTAAAATTCAGAAAAGATAAATTATTTGGATTTGAAGTACCGCTGACTTGTCCCGAAGTTCCAGAAGATGTACTTGAACCATCAAACTCCTGGGGCAATAAAGATGAGTACTGGAAAAAGTATGATGCTCTTGCTGCCCGCTTCATAGAAAATTTTAAGCTGTTTGAAAAAGATACTTCAGATGAAGTAAAAGCAGCGGGACCGAAAAGACTTTCAAAATAGTTTATTTTTAGGCGGGTCAAACCCGCCTTTTTAATGTCTTTACCTCACCAATCCATTTCAATAACATTATAATGTCCAAACCTAAGTACTAATTGACAAATGAAATCCATTTTGTTAGGTTGAAGTAGATAATAAATTTTATTTATTAACTAACTGTCCTTCTATTTAATAACCCCAAATATATTAGGAGTAGTATATGAAAAAATTTCTCCTTTCCTTTCTTTTAGTTCTTTCTTTCGTGGTACTAACAACTTCAGAGATATTTTCCCAATGGGTACCACAGACAAGCGGTATCACTACCCGCTTAAGATATGTTCATGCAGTTAATGATAACATCGTTTGGGCTTGTGGTAACAGTGGTGTTGTACTTAAAACTACTGACGGTGGAACAACCTGGGCAGCAGTTACTCCACCCAACGCAGGTTCAACTATGTACACGATATCAGCATTTGATGCTACGACTGCATGGGTAACAGGTACTGTTGGAGGTTCTGCTGATGTTAGTATCTGGAAAACTACTGATGGAGGAACTACCTGGACATCACAATATAACAACGCGACCGGTTTTGGTGATGGTGTAAAAATGTTTGATGCAAATAACGGTGTTTATTACGGTGATCCCGATCCTGTTGGTTCATCCGATTGGGAAATATTAACTACATCTAATGGCGGGGCAAATTGGAAC
>DASVGS010000422.1:0-8770 GCA_036379435.1 Ignavibacteriaceae bacterium | reverse complement strand
GATCATTAAATGCTCTTCTGTGAAATCAAAATTCATTTTAATTCCTTTTTTTAATTTTGATAAAAACCTTTAATTTTAACTCGATTGATTCTTGAGTTTATTTTATATCAAAAAATAAAGTAATAATTCTTATGTATCAATCAATGGGGTAATTGTTAATATCATTAATATTGTATTTTTTTGACACAGAATATTTATAGCTTTACTTTATGATAGAACAAAACTTAACTGAGGAATCGGTTACCAAAACATTACTTAAAGGATTAACCCTTAAAGAATTAAAAGATTTTTTTGCTGCTGCCGGAGAAAAAAGATTTAGAGGCGACCAGGTTTTTGAGTGGATATATGGACACATGGCACAAAGTTTTGATGAGATGTCTACTATTCCCAACTACTTAAGAAAAAAACTCAATCTTTACTGTGAATTAAACACACTTACCCTTGTCTCAACTGAAGTATCAAAAAGAACAGGTACTAAAAAATACTTATTTAAAACCCACGATGATCTTATTGTCGAATCAGTAATCATTCCAGAAGTTAAAAGAACCACGCTTTGTATTTCTACACAAGTAGGCTGCCCATTAGATTGCCAGTTTTGTGCAACTGGTTTGATGGGTTATAAAAGGAACTTGTCTTCTGGTGAAATACTTGATCAGTTTTTAATGGCTTCAATTGATTACGGTAAAAATAAGATTTCTAATATTGTTTATATGGGTATGGGTGAACCATTACTCAACTATGCTAATACGTTAAAGACTCTTCAAATTTTTGCTGAACAAAAAACTAAAGACATAAGTTTAAGACGGTTAACTGTTTCTACTGCCGGAATTGCACCAAAAATTATTGAACTTGCCGACAGCGGATTGAAAGTAAAACTTGCATTATCTCTTCACTCTATGTTTGAAGAAACCAGAAACAAAATAATGCCGATCAACAAAAAATATTCATTGGCAGAAAATCTTGAGGCGGTTAGATATTATGCCAAACAAACCGATACAAGCATAACCTTTGAGTATGTAATGCTGAAAGATATTAATGATAGAACTGATGATCTTAATGCACTCATCAGATTATGTAAATCACTGCCTTGTAAGATAAATGTTATTCCTTTTAATTCTATATCGCATATGACGCCCACAGGTCTTGCTCATGAATTACAGCCATCACAAAAATTCCGTATAGATGAATTTGTAAAAACATTAAGAGATAATGATATTGTAGTAATGGTAAGATATACCCAGGGAGATGATATTGCTGCTGCCTGCGGTCAACTGGCATATAAGTTTGAACAGAAATCAACTGTAGATGCGTAAACTAACACACGACGAAATTTCCTTAAACAGAAGCACACTTGAAACACTGCATACTATTACTAAACTGCCTGTAACTGTTGTACTTAATTCTATTAGAAGTTCATACAATGTTGGCTCAATATTCAGAACATCTGATGGAGCTATGATAGAAAAACTTATTCTTTCCGGTTACACTCCTCATCCACCAAAAGATGATGAACTAAAAGGAAATAAAGATATCCTTAAAACCTCATTGGGTTCAACAAAAAGTGTAAGTTGGGCTTATGTAAAAAATCCTGTTGATGAAATAAATAAGCTTAAAGCACAAGGAATAAAAATTTGCGCACTTGAGTTAACTGAAAACAGCAAACCTTATTACGAACTTACAAAATATGATTTTCCACTTTGTTTGGTTGTAGGAAATGAGATTACCGGAGTTTCTCAGGAAATTCTGGATTTATGCGATACTTCAATAGAAATTCCGCAATACGGAATTAAGCAATCCTTAAATGTTGCTGTGGCTTATGGTATTGCCATTTTTGAGTTAAGAAAAATATTTGATTCCAAATAAAGTTTATACAGCAGCAGTAAAATACTCATCCCCATTGTCTTTTGTGTGAATCAATAACAAGTTTGCCCTTACCATTTTTACTAAAGTTCTTGATGCTCTTCTTTCAGAGATATTAACAAGGTTACTTAGTTCTTTTACACTTACTCTTTCTGTTTTTGCAAGATATTCAAAAACCGTTTTTTCAATGGGACCAAGAATATATTTTTTTAATGCGGCTTTATTCGATTGCGAACGTAAAATGCGAATCATTTCTTTACTGGCCTGCACACTTTTATCATTTACCCTAATAGGTACAATCGCCGTGTTTATATCAAGTTCGGATTTATAATCCTGTATTCTATGAGGTTTTTTTTTAGATTCTGGAATTGTTACAATTACTATTTCACGACTATTAACCTCTTTGTATTCCAATGTAAACTCAACGGAAGGCTCACAATAATCAGTAGCAGTTACCTTCAATAACTCAGATGTTTCTTTTTCACTTTCAACACCAATTATTTTTTTATCGTCATCAATACCAAATAAAACATAACCACCTTTTGTATTTGCAAAAGCTAAAATTTCGCGGGCAATTTTATCGTGTGTAGAAAATTTTCTCTTAAATTCAACTTGAATATTTTCACCTTCTTCAATAAGGTCTAATAATTCCTTGTATCGCATTTTGGCGGGCTTATAAAAAATCTTTTATGATTAATTAAAATGTCTGCGTGGATCCCAAAGCGGCTCTAGTTTCTTTTTGGGATTTATACCAACCGGGTTTTGATTCTCATCAGTTTTTTCAATCGGAATTTCAATTGTTTCATTGCCGGCGCTATTATCTGTTATCTCAATTCCAGTTTGATCTTCAGATAAGTTTTCTTGATTATCTTCAGTATTTAATGCAACAATTGTTGAGTCTGAACCAGTTTGAGTTACTGCTTTCAAACTATCTTCCAAAGCTTTTTTAATTCTTGCTTTTTCCTGCTTATATGCTGTTACTTTTTTAGCTACATTTTTTACATAA
This sequence comes from Ignavibacteriaceae bacterium, assembly GCA_036379435.1. Lineage (GTDB taxonomy): Bacteria > Bacteroidota > Ignavibacteria > Ignavibacteriales > Ignavibacteriaceae > IGN3. The sequence continues at coordinate 5,904 of DASVGS010000422.1, read as the reverse complement.
AGACTTGTCGGATATTTTGCTATCAACGTATCATAAATTGAAGCGGCAGAATCCGGTAAGAACAGATCATTTTCTAATATCCAGCCAGAAGCAAACAATGCCTGTGGAGCAACATTCGATTTTGGATACTCCTGATAAATACTAAAGAATTTATTTAATGACTGCGAGTAATCACCTGCCAGCATCAAATCTTCAGCTGAGGCATACTGATCCTTAGCCGGATCAAAATTTAAATCTATTAATGGTTTATTTAATTTGTTGGCGGCCGCGTTAACTATGGTTCTGTTTCTATAATCATTATATATGATGTTGAATAAACTGTCTGCTTTTTGTTTTTCATTTATTGTTAAGTAATAACTACCCATTGCATAAAGTGTATTGGGATAATAAACCGGCGATTGATAATCATTCAATATTTTTTTATAAAGAGTATAGGATGAATCCGGTACATCTAAATCTGTTAAAAATAAATTACCTAACTCCAGGGTATTTTTTGCTAAAATTGTTTTGGCAGAATCAATAGATATCTTAAGTTTTTGTGGCGGATTTCTTTTGAACTTAACACTATCCAGTTTAATAGTTGATTGGTTTTTATTAAAAATATTATTAGGATTTTTTAGATCTTTTAAATCAGCAATATGTTTTTGCTTTAATGAATCCAGCATACTTTTCTTTAATCCCACAGTATCTTTTTCATTAAACTCCCCGATTTGAATAAGACTATCTATCTTAACTAAGCTATCCCGAACAAAGATTGAATCTTTTACAAATACAGAATCAGGAATAATAAGATTATTTTTTGTAAACATTGTATCCGCTCCCTTCCAGATATCCTGCATTTCTTTTTTTGCAAGATAATCTTCCAGAAGTTTTAGCGAATCTGCAACGTAAGCTGATGAATCAGTCAAAAATATATCCGGGTGCTGCGAGTAATAAAGCTGCTTATCAAATTTGTTTATTTCTTTTCTCAACTTTGAATATTTAGCAAAGAGTAAATTATTGCTTTTTGCTTTCTCAAGATAATCTGCAGGTGCATTTGCGGCTGCGGATTTGGAGAAATAATATCCTGCACTATCATAATTCAAAAATCTTGTTCTGTAAAGCTCACCCATCTCAAAGTTTGAAGCGGATGCAAATGGTGTGTTTTTGTATGTAGTATCAACCATCCTGAATTTATCGTAGGCTTCGTTGTATTTACCAAGTAAGACAAGTGTTTTTCCTATTTGAAAATCAATTTCATTAAAGGCGGCTGCAAATTTATCTTTGGTACGGATATCCTCAAAAACTTCCAGCGCTTTTTCAGTTTGGCCTGCATCGCGAAGAGCATTTGCATATTTTATTGTAGCACTAACTTCAAGATCAAAATCAGGTTCATTATCAAATACTTTTTGATAAGCTAAAATCGCATTATCTTTTTCATCAATTAAAGTATAAAGATTACCTAATTCATAATATATCTGAGCACGCACGGCATCATCATCATATGCTTCTGCAAATTCATTTGCAAGACTGATTGCAAGCGAGTAATCCTTTTCTTTTATCCTGTACTTTATTTCCTGAACATAAGAATCTTTAATAATATCATCGTAACCTTTTTCAACTGCGTTATTACGAACTTCACCAATAAGTTTTAACGCCTGATTAAAATCTCTTAGTTCAAATAAATTTTTAGCTATCCAGAGATTTGTTTCCGTAATAACTTCATCGTCATCTATATCTGTAGCAAGCAGTTCTTCAAATTTTCTTTTTGATTTTTGATAATTATTCTGATAATAAAAAGATTTTCCAAGCATCATCAATGCTTCATCAACGTAGGAAGAGGTGGAGTAAAATTGTAAAAGTTTTGAACTTTTTTCTATAACCTTTATAAGAGCCTGTTTTGCAGTTCCGGGAATTAATAATGGATCATTTGAAAAGAGATCGCGTTTTTGTGATAGTATTTCCGTTTCCGCATCTTCAAAAAGCGATGCAGTATTAAAATATAGATTAAAATACGTGGTAAAATTTTCCCAAACAGAGCATCCGCTTAAAAGAAGCAGGAGAGAAGTAACCGCGATAAGCTTAATAGTTTTGTTTCTAAAATCCATATGTTAAGCTATTAAACCGAATGAAAAAGAAAAAGGCATTTTTTTTCTACAAAGCCTGGCTGCCGGATTCTTCTGTTCTTATTCTTATCACATCCTGAACATCAGAAATAAATATTTTTCCATCACCCACCTGCCCGGTTTTTGCTGTTCTAAGTATAGCCTCTATAGCCTTATCTAACAATGAATCGTCAACAACTATCTCAATTTTTATCTTCGGAATAAATTCAATTTGATATTCGCTGCCCCGATAAGTTTCGGTATGTCCTTTCTGTCTTCCGTATCCTCTCACTTCAGAAATTGTAAGTCCGCGTATTCCTTCCTCAACTAAAGCTTCTTTAACTTCATCAAGTTTGAATGGACGAATAATAGCTTCGATCTTTTTCATTTGAGACTCCGGTTAAGATTTACCGTGACATTGTTTATACTTTTTACCGCTTCCGCAGGGACAAGGGTCGTTTCTTCCAACTTTTTGTTCAACTCTAACTGTTTGAACTTTTCCTTCAGCATTTGTTTGAGGCGGGCGGTTTGATAACCCAATATTTTCAGTGCTTTGTTTGCTCTCCATCATTCTGGTTGGAACAGTTCTTCTTCTCTGTACTTCTTCAGCTGCCTGAGGAAAGAATTTAAACGCAAAGGACACCGATTCATTTCTTATTTGATTTAAAAGTTCAACAAATAATTTAAATGCTTCACCTTTGTATTCAACCAAAGGATCTTTTTGTCCGTACGCTCTCAAACCTATTCCCTCTTTAAGATCATCCATCTCCCTTAGATGTTCTTTCCATTTATGATCAAGAACGCTTAACACGGCATATCTTTCTAATCTTGCCATCAGTTCCGAACCAAGCATTTCTTCTTTACGTTTGTAAAATTCGTGGGCAGCATCTACAATTTTGTTTTTAACTCCTTCTTTGCCAAGGGATTCAAATTCTTCCGGCTCAAGTTTGATATCTACAAGCAGATTTTGAAGCACCTGTTCTTTAATTCCATTTACATTTACATCTTCAAAATTTTTATCAACTATTTCCTCAATCATCTCATCCATAAGATCAAGAAGTTCGCTTTTTAATCTATCACCCTGTAAAGCTTTTTTTCTTCTAGAATAGATTACCTCGCGTTGCGAATTCATAGTATTATCATACTCTAATAGTCTTTTTCTTATAGCAAAGTTATTTTCTTCAACTTTTTTCTGAGCGCGTTCTACAGATTTGCTTATCATCGGATGCTGGATAACTTCACCTTCTTTAATTCCGATTCTTTCCATAACAGAAGAAATCCTGTCGCTTCCAAACAAACGCATCAAGTCATCTTCAAGTGACAGATAAAATTTGGATGTTCCCGGATCACCTTGCCTTCCTGCTCTTCCACGCAGCTGTCTATCAATTCTTCTTGATTCATGTCTTTCGGTACCTAAAATGTAAAGTCCGCCTTTATCAACTACACCTGCACCAAGTTTAATATCCGTTCCTCTACCAGCCATGTTTGTTGCGATCGTAACTGCGCTAATTTCACCTGCATGCTGCACAATTTCAGCTTCTTTTTGATGCTGTTTTGCATTAAGAACATTATGATGTACGCCTTTGCGTTTAAGCATTCTGCTTAATGTTTCAGATACTTCAACAGATGTTGTACCAACAAGTACAGGTCTTCCTTCTTTCTTTAAGCTTTCAATCTGATCTATAATAGCATTATACTTTTCTCTTTTGGTTTTGTAAACTGCATCATCCTGATCTTCTCTTATAACCGGTTTGTTGGTAGGAATAACTACAACTTCCAGTTTATAAATTTCGTAAAACTCCCCCTCTTCGGTTTCAGCTGTACCAGTCATTCCCGCAAGTTTGTTATACATTCTAAAATAATTTTGGAGTGTGATTGTAGCCAGGGTTTGTGAATCTCTTTCCACTTTAACATTTTCTTTTGCTTCAATTGCCTGATGCAACCCATCACTGTATCGTCTGCCAGGTAAAACACGACCGGTAAATTCATCAACAATTGCAATTTTCCCTTCATCAGTTACAACGTATTCAACATCCTTTTCAAAAAGAGTATAAGCCTTAAGCAGTTGATTTAGGGTATGTATTCTATCACTTGCTTCAGAATATTTTTTATAAAGTGCATCTTTCCTTTTTACTTTTTCCTCGAGTGACATTGTATCATCATTTTCAAATTTGCTTATTTCGTACCCCAGATCAGGAAGCACAAAATATTCTTTTTCAAATCCACTGCCTTTTGCAAGTTCTTCTCTGCCTTTTTCAGTTAAATCAATTTGATTACTTTTTTCATCGATGACAAAATAAAGTTCATCATCAATAATGTGCATATTTTTCCCTTTTTCCCTAAGGTACTCCATTTCAGTACTTTGCACTAATCTTTTATTGGAAGGTTCAGAAAAAACTTTTGCAAGTTTATTATTTTTTGGTAATCCCCGTTGCGCACGGAAAAGTAAAACTCCCGCTTCAGTTTCGTTACCGCCATCGTTTAACATTTCTTCCGCCTGCTGAACAAGAGTTGCTACAAGATTTTTTTGAAGCCTGTACAATCTTTCTATTCTGGGTTTCATATCATTAAACTGATGATCATCACGATCTACTGGACCGGAAATAATAAGAGGAGTTCTTGCTTCATCAATCAGCACTGAGTCAACTTCATCAACAATGGCATAGTTGTGTAACCTCTGTACTTGTTGTGATAAATCGACTGACATATTATCACGCAGATAATCAAAACCAAATTCGTTGTTAGTTCCATAAGTAATATCGCATGCATATTGATGCTGACGCTGCGTAGAATCCATAGTATTTAGAATTACACCAACAGTTAAACCATGATACCTAAAGATTTCTCCCATCCACTCGCTGTCTCGTTTGGCAAGATAATCGTTAACCGTTACCAAGTGTACGCCTCTTCCGGTTAAAGAATTAAGGTACATTGGCAAAGTAGCAACAAGTGTTTTACCTTCGCCTGTGCCCATCTCTGCAATTTTACCTTGATGAAGTACTATTCCGCCAATCAACTGAACATCATAAGGGACCATATCCCAGGTAATTTTATTTCCTGCAACAGTCCAGCTAGTTCCCACTAATCTTTGGCATGTGGATTTTACAACAGCAAAAGCTTCTGGTAGAAGTTCATCAAGAATTTCTTCATATTCTTCGTTAAGTTTATCTTCAAGAACATCAAGCTCATCATAAGTTTTATTGCGGTCAAAATCTTCATCGGATTGTAAGCGCAATTTTAAGTCGGATATCTGTTTTCTTGTTTCTTCAGTGTGAGTTTGTATCTTTTCTTTAAATTCTATTGTTTTATTTTTTAATTCATCATCGGAAAAATTTTTTATTGTTTCATAATGAGTATTAATTTCCTGGACAATTGGCCAAAGCATTTTTAGATCTTTTTCATACTTATCGCCAAATATTTTTTTTATCAATTTTAACATTTCGTAACCGTATCTCCTGGTAATTATATGATGAAAAATTAAATATAGATGAATTGATATGCAATTTAAGAATATTTGAGTTAACAGTTAACAGAAAAGGTATAGCCTTTAAACCGTATTTTAGGTTAAAATGAGCAATATCACCGTGATTTTAATAAAGGTGTGATTTCTATTCCATTTACCGATAGAAAATTTAGCTTTAAGATTTGATAAATAAAATCATTGCTTTTCGGGAAACGATCAATATCAATTATAAAATACCAAGCTCTTTAAGAATTTTGAAAGTAATTTCTTTTCTAGAAACAAATCCCTCTTCAGGTTTTTTCGATTCGACGTTTAAAGCAAAGAAATATATATCATCATTTTTTTCGACATAACCGA
>DASVGS010000421.1:0-2467 GCA_036379435.1 Ignavibacteriaceae bacterium | reverse complement strand
TTCACAAAGTATTAATGGAAGTAGTTGATGAACTTGGTATACAGGAAGAAACAGTTGGTGTGGCTCCGGTTGGATGTTCTGTCTTTGCATATCATTATATGAACATCGATATGCAGGAAGCTGCACACGGTAGAGCAAGTGCCGTTGCAACCGGAATTAAAAGAGTATTGCCGGACAAATATGTTTTCTCATATCAGGGTGATGGCGATCTTGCCGCAATTGGTACAGCAGAAACAATTCACACTGTAAACCGCGGTGAAAATATTTTAATGCTCTTTATCAACAACGGAATTTATGGAATGACCGGCGGGCAGATGGCTCCAACCAGTTTAATCGGACAGGTAACATCAACATCTCCATACGGAAGAGAAGCCGCACAGGTTGGTAATCCAATTAAAATTGCAGATTTACTTTGCTTACTGCCGGGAGCTTATTATGTAACAAGACAAGCTGTTCATAACCCGGGCGGAGTTAGAAAACTAAAGAAAGCATTAATAAAAGCTTTTGAATATCAAAAACAGAAAAAGGGTACTTGTTTTATTGAAGTTGTTTCCAACTGTCCTTCCGGCTGGAAAATGACTCCCGTAGAAACAATTAAATATCTTGAGGAACAAATGATACCAATGTATCCACTTGGTGATTTAAAGGTTCCGCAAAACTAAATCTGTTTATAAAAAGATAAAGGAATTTTGAAATGGCTAAAGAACATGAAATAATTTTTGCAGGATTCGGAGGGCAGGGCGTGCTTTCTATGGGAAGATTAATTGCTTATGCCGGAATGATCGAAGGTAAAGAAGTCAGCTGGATGCCTTCTTACGGACCCGAAATGAGAGGCGGTACTGCAAATTGTACTGTTATAGTTTCTGATTCAAGAATTAGTTCGCCGATAATTTCTGTGTTTGATACGGCAATTCTTCTTAACCAGCCGTCAATAGATAAGTTTGAAAAAACAGTTAAGCCTGGCGGATTACTGATTTATGAACAATCAACTGCAGTGCATCCACCGACAAGAACTGATATTGATATTGTATGTATTGCCGGTAATGAAGAAGCAGATAAGCTTAACACAAAGCAGGTTGCTAATATGTTTATGGTTGGTGCGTTTTTAGAAAAACGTCCGATATTAAAAATTGAAACAATAATTGAAGCACTTAAAAAAGCTTTACCTCCGCGCAGACATAATTTAATACCAGTTAACGAACAGGCATTAATACGCGGAAAAGAATTAGTAAAACTTGCTGAACCGGTCTAAATATTATGTTGAAGAATTTTCATATTTGTCATTTCGAACGAAGAGAGAAATCTGTTTCTAATATGGGTGAAAGATTTCTCAGTCGTGGACTCCTTCGAAATGACACTCTGAAAGATGATCAACAGATAATTAAGTTAAACTCGAATGTATCAGTATATTTAATAACTTTAACCTGAGGAAGCCATGGCTGAATTAGATATAAAATGCCAGCACGCGTGTAAAAACACCTGTGCAACTTTAAACGAAGCGCTGCGCCGGGAAACAGCAATGGTAAGATTTTACGAAAGTGTTCTGGATGAATGCAATATGCCCGATGTAAGTTCTTACATGGCGGGATTGGTTGAAGACAAAAGAAAAGTAATCTTAAGTCTAATCCAAAAACTGAATGAAATTCATGTACGTTCGCAGGCATTAGACGGAATAGCATCCAGTTTTAATAACACTGATGGTTAGTTAAAAGCAATTTGCAATCGCTTGTGTGATTTCCTATATTTGCGCACCAATTTTTGAAATTAAAACAGCGATTTTAGCTTAAAAAATAAAAATTACACCGCGGGGTGGAGCAATTGGTAGCTCGTCGGGCTCATAACCCGAAGGTTGTAGGTTCAAGTCCTGCCCCCGCTACTAAAGAAAAAGACCTCACGCAAAGCGTGAGGTTTTTTCTTTTGCAGTAATAGGAAAGGGATTGTTGTAAGTTGAGGAACGAAGTGACGAAATCCCGATGACAATCGGGATCCTGCCCCCGCTACTAAAGAAAAATCCTCATTTAAGATGAGGATTTTTTATTTTAAAACTATGAAATACTATGTTTATGTAATTAAAAGTATTGAAGGTTATCGATATACTGGATTTACAGAGGAACTTGAAAAAAGAGTAATTGAACACAATAAAAAAGAGTTGTCTTTCTGGACAAAGCGTGGAACTGACTGGAAGTTAATTTATAAAGAAGAATTTGAAAATAAAACTGAAGCATTGAAAAGAGAGAAGTGGTTTAAAACAGGTATCGGACGGGATTTTCTTAAGAACAATATTAGTGAATATTAGGTTGTAGGTTCAATCCTCCGCCGTGGCTGAGCGACGGACTGCCCCCGCTAATAAAAAACTACCCATTTACTAATAACAAACAACCCTCTCATAAGAGAGGGCTGCTTATCATTTTGTAATCGGATATAAATAATTTTCTGGTCTAAAACGAAATAACAAATTATTTCATTA
>DASVGS010000420.1:0-2222 GCA_036379435.1 Ignavibacteriaceae bacterium | reverse complement strand
CAGGGCTGTGGTTTCCCCGTTAATTATTATCCATCGATAAATGTTTCAAATTCAAATGATGTACAGCTTGTTTGGATAGGTACACCTTATTATGGCTCCACTTACAGAAAAACTTTATCAAGAAGCAGAACCACAAACTGGAGTTCTTCGTTTGCCCAATATGGTAATAATGTTTTAAGTCCTGATGTTGCATTTTATACAGGTGCAAGCGTTGTATCGTGGAGTGAGAATCCTTTTTCTGGTAATACATTTACAAACAAGTTTATTAAATATGGCTCTGTTAAAACAGCAGGTACAACAGGAAAGGATGTACGTATTTTTAATGCATCTACTTTACAGGATATGCATCTGGTTTCTTTTACAACTAATAGTTTGCCCTATGCGTTTACACATTCAGCTAACCTTAACAGTATAAATAAAGATAACTCACTGGTAATGGCTTCCGGTGTTCAAGCGGTAGCATATAAAGATGAAGTTGAATACTTCTTCAGAATTGGAGATATAAACTTTAACGGTTCAAAAATAGATTTTGAAAGTTTTGAAGATACAGTTGGAATTTTAAGTCTTGAGGATTTGAACACAAATCTTATTACAAATAGTTTTACAACTAATGAAACCAATACATTAGTTTATTCAATTGAGTATGGAGTTACAGATTCAGTTTTAGCATTGGTTCAACTGCAAAATAAATTTATCTCATTTAAAGTCGAATTGATAGATAAGTTTACCGGAGTTGTTCTGGCAGAATTGAATGATATTCAGATGGATGGTAATAATGTTGAAAAATTACAAACAACAACTTTTAGTTTTAATATAGCCGGTTTGCCTAATTCATTGTTAGCTGTAAGATTAAAAGTAAATAATGATTTTGAACCTGAATATGCCTCAGCAATAATAAAATCCGATGAAAGCGTGCTTTTAAAAAACAATCCTATTGAGCTAAACTTATCGGGTGAATCAGTAATCACAGAATATTCATTGGAACAAAACTATCCAAATCCGTTTAACCCGAGTACAATAATAAAATTCCAGATTCCTAAAAATGGATTTGTTTCACTCAAAGTGTATGACATACTCGGTAAAGAAATAACTACTCTTGTAAATGAAGAAAAACCAAAAGGAAGATATGAAGTGAACTTTAATTCGTCATCACTTGCAAGCGGAGTTTATATTTATAAAATACAAGCAGGTGATTTTGTTTCTTCAAAGAAAATGATACTCATCAAATAAAAAATGGGCTCGAAAGAGCCCTTTTTTATATTATAGTAAACTAACCGCATTTGATAAGCTGCTTTGTGTTAAATGAGAATAAACCTGTGTTGTTTTAATATTTTCGTGGCCTAATAATTCTTTAACAACATATAAATTAACACCCCTTTGTACTAAATTACTTGCAAAGCTGTGACGCAAATTGTGGAAGTGAATATAATCATTTAATTCTGCAGCACGTACAGCAACTTTAAATTGCTTGCTGATAAACTCACTGTTAAGTTTTACATTTTTTTTGCGATAAAAGATTAAATCATTTTTGGGTTGGTTGCCAAGAGGGAAGTAGGTAAGTAATATTGATTTAACTTTTGGGTGAATTGGAATAATTCTTTCGCGTTTGCTTTTTGTTTTGAAGCCATCAGAATTTTTAACTGTAATTATATCTTGAGTGAAGTCGATCCAGTTCCATTTCATATTTAGGATTTCATTTAAACGCATACCGGTGTAAAAAGCGGTTATGAAAATATTTTTGAGAAGTTGATCTTCTGTTTTATTTATGATCTGGATTAATTCTGCTTCGGATAAATAAACCGGGAAAGATTTTGTGACCTTTGGGGTTTTGATTTTGTTGAATGGGTTTTCTGAAATGTAATTCCAAATCACTGCTTTGTTGAATGCAGCTTTTAAAGTACGGTGATATAGTGAAGCTGCAAATTTAGATTTTGCATAAACTGTTGATATAAATTGATCTAAATTTTTGGGTGAAATTTCTTCCAGGGAAATATCAGGAATAAAATTTACTAATTGATTGAATGCTGGTGTGACAGCTTTTTTAAGATATTTTTCTGAATAAGTATTTGTAACATAAGTTTTATACTCTTTGATGAAATTGCTAAGCAGGAGAGAGGAATATTTTTGTGGCGGTTCTTGCTTGGGTTTTTGATCGGGGTTAAATGTAGCTTTGAAAACTTCTGCTTTGAATTTATCCGCAGTTTTTGTTGAAACTTTTGTTC
>DASVGS010000419.1:0-2428 GCA_036379435.1 Ignavibacteriaceae bacterium | reverse complement strand
CCTCATTGGTTTTCAACAATCTTTGGAGTTTATTTCTTTGCAGGAATTGTTGTTGCTGCTTTATCAGCAATTACATTGGCCGTTGTAAAATTAAAAGAGATGAATTACTTTGGTACGTGGATGAATGATGATCATCTGTTTAGTTTAGGTGCATTGCTTTTTGCATTTATAAACTTTTGGGCATACATAGCATTTTCTCAATTCCTCTTAATTTGGTATGCAGACCTTCCTGAGGAAACTTTTTGGTTTTTAACAAGATGGAATGGCGGCTGGGCATATTTTTCAATAGGATTAATAATTATTCATTTTCTCGTTCCATATTTTGCTTTATTAACACAGCCCTCAAAGATGAATCCAAAACGTTTAAAATTTATTGCAGTATGGTTGCTGTTTGCACACTTGTTTGATCTGTTCTGGCTAATTATGCCAAACATGGAATCAATGAAAAATGGTTATGTATTTAGTTGGATAGATTTAGTTTTTCCAATTGCGGGTGCCGGACTTGTTATAATTGTTTTCAATCTTAGAGCTAAAAAAGAAAATTTAATACCGATAGGTGATCCAAAATTAAAAAGAGGGATGGATTTTCATCTGTAAAATGAGATTAAAGGTTTAATATGAAAGAACTTATTGCCGGAATAAAAAATAAAATTGCTGGTGTTACTAAAAATCCGGGAGCCGTATTCGGTTTACTCTATCCCTATATAATAGTTGTAGGGATTGTGATAGGTGCGTACTATGTTAACAATATTGAAAACATTTCCAGACAAAGTGTGCCGCCTGTTTTGCCTGATACAACCGTTGTTTCTGATTTGCCTGTTAAAAATGCAATTAATGTTCCGCCGATTAATTTAATGGAAATGAAAAATTCTACTCCCGATCTTTTAGCAGAAGGTGAAAAATTATTTAAGGCAAACTGTTCATCATGCCACGGAGAGAATGGGGCAGGTGGCGGACCGGCTTCAACGGGCTTAAATCCGGCACCAAGAAATTTTACTTCAAAAGACAATTGGAAAAATGGCACAAAGCTTTCGCAAATTTATACAACACTGCAGGAAGGGTTGCCGCCAAGTGCAATGGCTTCTTATGATTATCTTTTGCCAAAAGAAAAATTTGCACTTGCGCATTATATAAGAACTAATTTTATCCCAAATCCGGATTCTGATACAGATGCAGATCTGCAGGCGTTGGATGCTACTTATAATCTATCAGGAGGATTAAAAATAGCTGCACAGATTCCTGTAAAGAGTGCAAGTTTTTTAATAGTTAATGAGTACAAAGTTTCAGAAGATAAAGTTAATTCGGTACTCGAGTTTTTAAAAACAAACAATACAGAAGTTGGAAATAATATTTTTGATGATGTAGCGGCAAATAAGAAAATTGCAATTAGCTTTCTGATAAAAAACACTCAATGGAAACAAAATGAGAATTCATTTATAAATCTGGTAATAGATAATGTAAATCAGAATGGCTTTAATGGTAGAATTTTTAATTTAAGAAATGATCAATGGTCGGCACTATACAATTTGATGAGTAAATTAATTTAGAATCTCTGATTGAAATGAAAAATATTTTATTAGTGTTTCTTCTTTTAGCACTTTTTAATATAAATAATTTTGCAAATGAAAAGCAGATTGAAGTTGGAATTGATGAACAACTAGGCAAAACCATCCCGTTACAAGAATCGTTTGTTGATGAAAATGGAAACCAGGTTTTATTAAAAGATCTTGTTACAAAACCTACTGTATTTGCTTTTGTGTATTACAACTGCCCGGGAATTTGCAGTCCGCTTTTAATGGAGTTAACTAATGTCATTAATAAATCTGATTTAGTAATAGGTGTTGATTTTAATGTTGTAGTATTAAGTATGGATGAATTGGAAACACCTTCGGATGCGTTAACTAAAAAGCAAACTTTTTTCCAGGCATTTGATAAAAATGTTCCTCCGGAAAGTTGGAAATTTTTAACAGGGGATAGCGCCACAATTAAAAAAGTTGCTGATGGTGCTGGTTTCCATTATAAGCGTCAGGGCAAAGATTTTCTTCATAATGGAGCTTTTATATTTTTAGATAAAAATGGAAAAATCTGCAGATATCTTTTTCCAAGTTACACTGATAGAAGCGGATTTGGAATTTTGCCATTTGATTTTAAAATGGCAGTTATAGAAACTTCAGAAGGTAAAGTATCACCTACAATGGCTAAAGTACTTCAATTGTGCTTTAGGTATGATCCTGAAGGTAAAACTTATGTCCTTAATCTAACACAAATTTTTGGTGCAGTAATATTATTGTTTGCAGGAGTATTTGTACTTTACCTTAGGTTTAAACCTAAAAAAGATTTTATTAAAAAGAGGTAGTTTTATAAATGAGTGAAGCAGTCACAGTTCCTAAAAATGGAAAGCATCCAAGTTATCTTGAATATCAGGGCA
>DASVGS010000418.1:0-3181 GCA_036379435.1 Ignavibacteriaceae bacterium | reverse complement strand
AGGCTCTCTCGAGAGGGGATTGAGGGGTGTGTTTCTTTCAATATCAAATCCCGAGTTATTTGTTTCCGTTGCTGTTTGCCAGTTGAGTGTTACATTATTTTCTTCAACTGATGAAGTGAAGGAAGTTAGTTCTACGGGAATAATTGCTGGGACATATGCTGTTGCTTCGTTACCAGTAGAACTTATTCTACCACTTTGTAAAACGGTGCACACTTTATATGTATAAATAGAATCAAGATTAATATTTTGATCAATAAATTCAAAAGTATTCTGATCCGTTTGACTGATTACCGAATATTGTCCCTGAGTAATAGGTAAACCAGTTTTACGATAAATTCTATAACCAATAATTGGATCACCTGTATATGAATGCCCAGCATCCCAATATAATTTTGCAAACAATATAGTGTCCTGAGCAAAAGCATAAAGATGCGATGGAGGCTGCGGTGCAGAAAGTGCGCTATAATAAGTAAGTTTTAAATTGTCTATCGCCCACCACCAATCCCATCCTGGTTGAATGGATTTAAATCTTACAATAAAACTATCATTTGGCGATGACCAATCTGAGTAAGAAAGTATTTCATGAGTGTTTCGTACATCAACTACATCAAAAGTTCTTAATGTCTCCCAGGAATTACCATCATCCTTACTAATTTGAACAAGGCCTGAATCCGAATTGTTTAAAGCTTGCCAATCATTATCCCATTCAAAATTCAAAAACAAAACGCCTTGAAACATTGGTAACTTAAGAATTGCAGAAGTTAAAGTTGATGATCCAGAGCCACAATAATCTGCATCAGCTGCTAATACATTACCGGTTGCAAGTGGCGGAAGTGTAAATTCAAATGCATCGTGTACTTCCCAAAAACAAGTACCTCCATCATTTGTTATGCGCCACTCATCCGATGGTTGACTGAAATCATCCTCGAATATAACATATTCAGAAAGATCAATACGAGTAAAGAAATACCATATTTGTCCAGTTGTAAAACCACTGGAATCATATTCGACAACTCTCCAATAATATTTATTATTAGATCCAAGAAAACCTAATGATGACAAATTTAACGAATCAACACTAATATCTGGATAACCATCAAAAATGAGAGCGGATAAATCCAAAGTTGCAACAAGATTCTGATCTTGGCTAAGAAAAATTTTATTATAAGTTGTTCTAAATGCATTTTTCCAACATAATGTATGATTTAAACCGCTAATCCCTCTTGCACCAGGAGCAGTCATTGGATTAAATGGTTCTCCGGGACCTTGAGCAAAAAGATTCAATGAGCAGAATAAAAAAACTAAAACTAACTTTTTCATAAGAGCCCCTTAATGAAAAATAATTAAATATATCCACCACAAACGAAGCAATTTTGGCGGTTAAAGTCAATAAAAGCTTCATTTAAAATCGGTTGTCGCGGTCGTACCGTGACGAAACACAATAAAAGTCACGGAATCGTCCGTGACTTCTCACAAAACCAACTTTTTGCCTTATCGATGATTCAACAAAATTTCTGTATCTTTGTACAACGATTTACTTATTGTTTGCGGATTTAATTAATTCCGATTCAAATAATCGAAAAAGAATTTGAACTTGCCCTATAAACTAACATTTTTAATAGTTGATATTCCAGCCAGTGAAATCTTTTCAAGAGTAAACAATAATCAAATAAACAAAAATTTATAGAAAGCTTTTAAATGAATTCGTTTGAAGAGTTAGGTTTAGATAAAAATATTTTAAGTGCTATCAAAGAACTGAATTTTGAAAACCCTATGCCGGTGCAGGAAAAAATAATTCCAATGATGCTGCAGGAAAATCCTAAAGATATTATTGCATTAGCACAAACAGGTACAGGTAAAACAGCAGCATTTGGTTTACCGATCATTCACAAAACGGATACTACTTTACGACAGGTACAATATTTAATTATCGCACCTACACGTGAACTTTGTCTTCAGATAGCTGACGATTTAAAGGATTATGCATCTTACAATAAAGATATTAAAATAGCGGCTATCTTTGGCGGATCGAGTATGGAGCGGCAGATACAAAAAATTAAGCAAGGTGCACAAATTATTTCTGCAACTCCCGGCAGATTAAACGATTTAATTGACCGCGGTGAAGTAAATCTTAATAAAGTTAAAGCTGTTATTCTTGATGAAGCAGATGAAATGCTGAATATGGGATTTAAAGAAGAGCTTGAAGCTATTTTAGAAACCACACCAAAGAACAGGAATACATTTCTATTTTCTGCTACAATGCCTAATCCCCTGCTTTCAATTGCTAACCGGTATATGAAAGATCCTGTTGAAGTAACTATTGGTAAAAAAAATGCAGGTGCCGAAAATGTTGAGCATGTAAGTTATCTGGTACATGCAAAAGATAAATATCAGGCATTAAAGAGGATTGTAGATTCTCATCCCAATGTTTATGGAATAGTATTTTGCAGAACACGTCAGGAAACAAAAGATGTTTCAGAGAAATTAATGCAGGATGGCTACAATGCAGATGCATTACACGGAGATTTATCACAATCACAGCGCGAGGCAGTATTAAGTAAGTTTAGAACCAGACATTTAAAACTATTAGTTGCAACAGATGTTGCAGCAAGAGGTCTTGATGTAGATGACTTAACGCATATTATAAATTATGATCTGCCTGATGAGTTAGAAATTTACACACATAGAAGCGGAAGAACCGGAAGAGCCGGTAAAAGCGGTACCTCAATCGTTATAGCAAATCTTAAAGAAAAATATAAGCTGAATACAATTGAAAAACAGTTAAACAAAAAATTTACTATGCTTCCAGTTCCCTCCGGAAGAGAAATATGTGAAAAACAATTGTTCCATCTGATCGATAAAGTTGAAAAAGTTGAAGTTGATACGGTTCAGGTTGAACCTTTCCTGCCTAAGATTTATGAAAAATTAGAATGGATGGATAGAAACGATTTGATTCAAAGATTTGTATCAATAGAATTTAACAGATTTTTAGAGTATTATAAAAACATACCTGATCTTAATAGTCCGAGTGAAGGCCGATTTAGAGAAAGAGAAAAATCCGGCAAAGGCGGCAGAGGAAATTACACAAGATATTTTCTTAATCTTGGTGTTACAGATGATTTGAAACCAGCACAATTAATTGGAATGATAAATGACTTTACCGGAATACGCGGAATTGATA
>DASVGS010000417.1:0-2674 GCA_036379435.1 Ignavibacteriaceae bacterium | reverse complement strand
GAAAATGATAGATTCAATAAAAAACTCAATAAGAAATTAAGCTATGCAGTTTTAGAAGCAAGAAAAGCACAGATTTCAAATAATTATATTGAGCGTGTAATTCATCTTGCAAAATTGGGATTTAAATCAATCGAGTTTCCTATTTACGATACTGACTGGAATTCAGAAGCATATGCAACTGTATCCGGACAAAATTCTAATAACTCCGTACGGGTGACTAATGAATTTATGACTGCGGTATTAAATGATGGAAACTGGAATCTTTACTGGAGAATTGAAAAAAGAAAAGCTAAAAAAGAAAAACGAAATCCAAAACCATGCAAAACATTAAAAGCCAGAGATTTGTGGGATCAAATAGCTTACTCTGCCTGGTCTTGTGCAGATCCCGGCATACAGTACCACACAACTATCAATGAATGGCATACTTGTCCTGCCGGAGGTGAAATTAAAGCTTCCAATCCATGCAGCGAATATATGTTTCTTGATGACACAGCTTGCAATCTTGCCTCGCTAAATCTTGTAAAGTTTTATGATCAGGAGAAACGTGTATTTAACATACAGGCTTTTAGACACGCCTCAAGAATCTGGACGATGGTACTTGAGATAAGTGTTTTGATGGCTCAATTTCCAAGCAAAGAGATTGCACAATTGAGTTATGAGTACAGAACACTCGGTTTGGGTTATGCAAATCTTGGAACATTATTAATGCTTCAGGGAATAGCATATGATAGCAGAGAAGGCTTTGCAATTTGTGGGGCTTTAACTTCAATAATGCATATGACATCTTATGCAACTTCTGCAGAAATAGCTAAACAAGCAGGACCATTTCCAAAATATGATGACAATAAAACCAATATGATGCGCGTTCTTCGAAATCATAGAAGAGCAGCGTACAATGTACCCAATGAAGAGTATGAAGGATTGTCAATTTATCCAGTCGGTATTAATCCTCAGCACTGCCCTTCTGATCTGTTAAAAGCAGCAAGAGAAGATGCAGATAAAGCTGTTGAACTTGGTGAGTTGTATGGTTTTAGAAATGCACAGGTAACTGTAATCGCACCAACAGGAACCATCGGACTTGTAATGGATTGCGATACCACAGGGGTTGAACCTGATTTTGCATTAGTAAAATTTAAGAAATTAGCAGGCGGTGGATATTTTAAAATTATTAATCAATCTATTCCTCCCGCTTTAGAAAAATTAGGATACAATAAAGATCAGATTAATGAAATTGTTAGATATGCTAAAGGTGCAGGTTCATTGGAAGGCTGTCCTTATATCAATCCACAGTCTTTAAAAGCAAAAGGGTTTACAGATGAAATCATTGCGAAGATTGAAAAGTCACTGCCCTCTGTGTTCGATATCTCATTTGCATTCAACAAGTTTACACTTGGTAATGATTTTCTAATCAAGACATTAGGATTTGATGAAAACGAAATTAATTCCTATGATTTTGATGTTTTAGGTAAATTGGGTTTTTCAAAAACAGAAATCTCCTCTGCAAATGATTATGTTTGCGGAACAATGACAATTGAAGGTGCGCCATTTCTAAAACATGAGCATTATTCAATTTTTGATTGCGCAAACAAATGTGGTAAAAAAGGAACAAGATTTATACGTCCACTTGCACATATCAAAATGATGGCAGCGGCCCAACCATTTATTTCCGGAGCTATCTCAAAGACAATCAATTTACCGGGCAATGCAGGCATTGATGATATTAAAGATGCATATATGCAAAGTTGGAAACTTGGCATTAAAGCCAACGCATTATACAGAGATGGATCTAAATTATCGCAGCCACTTAATACGATGAGTGATGAAGAAATTGAAGCAATAATGGAAGACAAAGATAAAAATGATATCGTTAAAGTTGCTGAGAAAATTATTCATCGTTATATAGCAAAACGTAGAAGACTTCCAGACAGAAGATCCGGCTATACCCAAAAAGCAAAAATTAATGGACAGTCAGTTTATATAAGAACAGGTGAATACGATAACGGACAGTTAGGTGAAATTTTTATTGATATGCATCGTGAGGGCGCATCATTTAGAAGTTTGATAAACTGCTTTGCAATTTCAATTTCCTTAGGATTGCAGCATGGCGTTCCACTGGAAGAATTTACGGACGCATTTGTGTTTACCAGATTTGAACCAAGTGGAATTGTGACTGGCAATGATAAAATTAAAATGGCAACATCTGTAATTGATTACATTTTTAGAGAACTTGCCGTAACCTATTTAGGAAGGAATGATCTTTCTCATGTAGATACTGATGAGATAACTTCCAGAGCCTCAAGGGGTATTGTAAAAAAATTAAGTGAACCGGAATTTGAAAGCGAAGAAATAATAAGCGAAAGACTTGTAGAACTTGATAAGAATCATCCTGAAAAGTACAACCTTGCGCCCAATTCAAATGTTGCAACTGCACAGGAGATCTCAACAAAAACTGTAAGCAGTATGACAACTAAAGTAAAAAGAGCAATTGAAAGTGGTTACACTGGTGATATTTGTCCTGAATGCCAAAGTATTACTATGGTTAGAAACGGCACCTGTCTAAAATGTATGACTTGTGGCTCAACAACAGGATGCAGCTAATTAAAATTTAATTGAACTAATAAAAAAAGCTGTTCAATTTGAACAGCTTTTTTTTATTGTCCATATTAACACTCTT
>DASVGS010000416.1:0-2300 GCA_036379435.1 Ignavibacteriaceae bacterium | reverse complement strand
CTCTGCAACCGGCGGAAATAATGTTAAGCCCGTTGGTACATTAGACATAACTGACTTATTGTTCCACATATCCAGAGCTTTAGCTGCAAAGTAATAAGTTGTGTTAAATTCCAATCCATCAATTGTAAATGATCTTGGCGTTCCGGCAGTATCAGACACACCGGTAAATAATTTTTGCTGTGCGTTATTAAAATCAGCATCGTTGGTTATTGGATTAGTGGAATATCTTAAATCGTAAGATGTTACTCCGCCAAATGTTGAATCGTATGGTGCAGTCCAGTTTAATACAAGCGAGTTTGAAGTAGCATCACCAACTGCCAGATCCGTAATAGCATCAGGCGGCGTAGTATCAGGAGGAATCTGACGTTCAACCGGCATTGAAGGATCACCCATTAGATTATACATTTCCATATAACGAAGTACGGTTGGTGTAACTCCGCCGTAATAAGCAGCAAGATCAAACTTTGCTTTATCAAACATTGGAGTAACGCGTGTTAAGTCATCCTCAAACATAGCGCGTATCAATCTTCTTTCAAGAATATCATCTTCATCCCAGTAAGAGTTTACAGAAGAGCCGTAAAAAGTTGAACCACCGTTTGTTGTTCGTATCCATGTTTCACCAAAGCATTCTGCAATATGATATGAACCTGTTATACATGCAAAAGAATAAACAAACGGATATATAACTGTATTGGTTAAAGCTCTAACCTGTGCCTGGTTAAGCACCGGACCATCTGCCCAGTAAGTTTCTGCTCCGTGTCCGGAGTAGATAGCAAATCTTTGATTAGCATTTAATGCATCAATCAATTGCTGGGTAGTTGCATTATAGGTAACTGTATATAGTTTTAAATTATCCCATCCTGCGGGTTGAAAATATGTGTTGATAACATAATTATGTGTGCCTTCTGTAATTGTATAATTATCAGTTGAAGCCATAAAAATATTTTTCTTTGCAAGAGTTGCAATATAATTTTCCATGTAAATGGATTTTGCAAGTGCGTTTTGAAGTTCCTGTGCAGTGGTAACAGAAAATCTTCCGATAAATGCATCAGCAAATTTATCTGATCCTGCAAGCTGTACATAATTTAAATCGGTATTTGGGTTTCCTTCTCCTGAACCAATCCAGGATGGTATATGCTGAACATCGCCAACAAGCAAAACAAATTCGGGTCTTGTAGCTGCATTATCATATCTTGCCTGAATAAAAGATTTGATTGCAGTAGTAGTTGTTCCTGTTGTAGTTGTGTTAAACAAATCTACTGTATAACCATTTGCGGATTTGTGGGTTACAAATGATTCTAAACCTGATTCAAAAGTTGGGGCAGTAATTATCAGATACCTCATCGATTGCAAAGATGCATCCGGCTGATAATTAATTAATATTTTTTTTAAGTATTCGTTAAAGGCATTTGATTTTAAGTTTGTCGATTCAATATTGTTATCAACCTTTATTTCAAATGCAGCAGTGTTTGTAATTGTTAGTTTGTTTTCTTTTGGATTGTATGCAAACGGATAGATGGTAACCATTACACCTGTAACACCACCGATAACAAACGGTTCAGAGATATTAACCAGCGGTTTTTCTATTCCGGTTGAATTGTAATAATCAGAATTAATAACAAAAGGTCTTTCGCTAAGCGATCTTTCGCGGCTCCAGTACATTTGTTTTGGATAAATCTTTTTATCTAATGTAAGTGTTGATTTATCCGCGGAGTTTATAATAACTAACGGTTTTTGCTGATCTGTTGAAACAAAAAGATTGAATGAAATTTGAGGAAGCGCCGGCATTCCAACATCGGGAGTTAATCCGTAGCCGGGAATTTTAATATCCGTAAATTCATTACCTTCTGCTGATACAGAAGTAAACTCATAATTCTGCAGTGAAAAATTAATTGTGTAGCCGGTTGAAGTTTTTACTACTGAAATCCCCTCAGGTTGAGCGAAAAGTGAAATGCTGAAAAATGAAATTGAAATTATCACAGCAAACACAAAACTATAAAAGTGCTTCATAATAGCCCCTGCTATAAGTGAATAAAAAGCCCCTGAATAAGGTTGGTTAATTAATTAGAAATAATCTTTGGTAAAAATACTTTAAAAGTTGTTCCTTCACCATAGTCAGATTCAACAATTATTTTACCTGAGTAAGAATCAACAATTCTTTTTACTATGGAAAGTCCTAAACCTGTGCCGCTTATGTTCTTCGTTTTATCATTTTTTGCACGGAAGAATTCTGTAAAAAGTTTTTGCTTTTCTTCCGGCTTCAAACCAATTCCGCTGTCTTTAATTTCTGTAATAAGATA
>DASVGS010000415.1:0-2313 GCA_036379435.1 Ignavibacteriaceae bacterium | reverse complement strand
AAAACGATCCGTCATCCCGAATTACAGGTTTTAGCATCAGATCCATTTTGCAGGAGAATGACGATATTATCTGGATAAGTACAGATGTACTGTATAAATGGAACAGAAGAACCGGTGAAATAAAAGATTTTGAAACCGATTCAAACCGGCCGGACGATTTTGGAAATACTGGTCCCTGGTCTATGATTAAATCATATGATGGTAAAATATGGACTGCCACAACGGAAGGTGTATTTAGATATGATCCGACCACTGAAAAATCCAGACAATATAAATTCAATCCTGCAGATACGCTCGGATTACCTCAAAAAGAAGCTTTTGCTGTCTTTGAAGATCATCAAAAAAATATTTGGGTTGCAACCCAAAATTATTTTAGCAAACTGATTGATCTGGATAAAGGAATCTTTAAATCTTTTGCATATCAAACTCCCCTTCCCTATAATCAAAGAGTACGCCCTGTAATTTATCAGGATAAAAAAGGTTTATTTTGGATAGGGACAAGAAACGGATTATTAGTGTTCGATCAGTACAACCAAACATTTTTTACATATAAAAACGATCCCACCAAAAAGTTTACTCTAAATAATGATAACATTAATTCAATCTGTCCCGATCCTGCTAATCCCGATAAAATACTTTGGCTGGGCACTTCCGGTGGTGGATTAAACAAATTCAATATTGATGAAGGCACATTTGCCCATTTTACAGAAAGCGAAGGATTGCCGAATAACGTAGTTTATGGGATTTTACCCGATCGAAATGGCAATTTATGGTTAAGCACAAATAAAGGTTTATCAAAATTCAATCCAAAGAAAAATATTTTTAGAAATTATGATGTACTCGATGGACTGCAAAGTAACGAGTTTAACACCGGTGCATTTTATCTGGGCAAAAATGGAGAAATGTTTTTTGGCGGTATAAAAGGATTAAATTATTTCTATCCGGATAATGTAAAAGATAACCCTTACATTCCAAGGATTGTACTAACAAAATTAAAACTTGGTGATGATGTTATTACAGTTAAAAAAAATAATTCAATCTTGCATAAAACAATTTCAGAAACTACTAAACTATTGCTTACTTATGATGAAGATGTTATCACATTTGAATTTGCTGCACTTGATTTTTCTGCACCGCGAAAAAATCGTTATGCCTACAAACTTGAAAATTTTAATAAAGACTGGATTTACTCAGGCTCTGTAAGATCAGCAACTTTTACACACCTGCCGCCGGGTAAATATATTTTTAGAGTTAAAGGAACAAACAATGATGGGATTTGGAATGAAACTGGTGTTGCGCTGGAATTAATAATAACTCCACCGTGGTGGAGTACAATTTGGGCATATCTTGTTTATTTAACATTGTTTCTTCTGATTCTTTATTTTATTCGAAGTTATGAATTAAACAGACTGCGATTAAAGAATCAGTTAAAACTTGAAAAAGTGGAAACAGACACTCTGCGTAATTTGGATCATCTAAAATCAAGTTTCTTTGCTAATATCTCTCACGAATTTCGTACTCCACTGACATTAATTCTTGGTCAAATAGAAAGTGTAATGTCATCAGACATTGCAACAAAGGAAAAAGGAAAACTTCAAATTGCCAACCGCAATGCAAGAAGATTGTTAACATTGATTAATCAAATATTGGATTTATCAAAACTTGAAGCAGGCAGTATGGAACTAAAAGCTGAACAGCATAATATAGTTTCATTTCTCAAAAGCATTTTTTATTCATTTGAATCACTAGCAGAATCAAAAAAAATAACTTTAAAGTTTGAATCAGATTTGTCAAATATTCCATTAAAGTTTGATCCGGATAAAATGGAAAAAATTATCTGTAATCTTATTTCCAATGCGTTAAAGTTTACATCTGAAAATGGTGAGATCAAGGTTTCAATTATGGTAATTTCAAACAAGATTAAAATCATCGTTAAAGATACCGGAATTGGAATACCTGAAAACAGATTACCACACATATTTGATCGCTTTTATCAGGTGGATAGCTCTATTACTCGCGAGTATGAAGGTACCGGAATTGGATTAGCATTAACTAAAGAATTAATAGAACTTCATAAAGGAAGTATATATGCTAAAAGTAAATTTGGAGAAGGTACGGAATTTATAATTGATTTTCCGCGGGGAGAATTAAACTCCGAAAATAACTTGCTGGTTGAAATAAATGATGAAAATATTTCCTTTACAGATAATGAGTATTTGCACGACTTACATGATGATTCTGAAATTACTATGAGTGAAGAAAATCAATTATTAAAAACCGGACAGAAGGAAATAGTTTTAATAGTTGAAGATA
>DASVGS010000414.1:0-6723 GCA_036379435.1 Ignavibacteriaceae bacterium | reverse complement strand
CCCGTGCTCGGACCACCGCGCTGCACATTTATAATAACAAGAGGTAATTCAGTCATTACTGCTAAACCAATTGCCTCGGTTTTTAATGCCAAACCAGGTCCACTTGTGGTGGTAATTGCAAGATTACCAGCAAAGGCAGCACCAATAGCGGAAGTAACTCCTGCAATTTCATCTTCTGCCTGAAAAGTTTTTACACCAAAGTTTTTAAAGCTGCTTAAATATTGTAGAATCTCAGTAGCCGGAGTAATTGGATAAGATCCCAAGTACAACGGTAATCCGCTTTGAACTGATGCGGCCAGAAATCCAAAAGCAGTTGCTTCATTACCGGCAATATTTCTGTAAGTACCTTTAGGAAGTTTTGCAGATATAACATCATATCTTGTTGTAAAAGCTTCGGTCATCTCACCAAAGTTATACCCCGCATGTAATGCCTTAGTATTTGCATCAACAAATTGCGGATGTTTTTTAAATTTATCCTTAATCCAATCTAATGTATTTTCAACCGGTCTGTTATAAAGCCAGTACATCAAGCCAAGTGCAAAAAAGTTCTTACATCTTGCAACTTCTTTTGGTGAAAGCGATGTACCTTCAAGTGCGTTTTCTGTAAGTGAACTGATTGGAACATTAAAAACAGTGTAACCATTAAGAGTACCGTCTTCCAAAGGATTTGATTCGTAGTGAGCTAACTTCAAATTCTTTAAATCAAAGGCATCTGTATTTACTATAATCATTCCATTCTTTTTTATCTCGGGCAGATTTTTTTTCAATGCAGCCGGGTTCATCGCAACAAGCACATCCGGTTGATCACCTGGAGTATGAATATCTTCACTACTAAAATGTAATTGGAATCCGCTGACGCCATAAATAGTTCCGGCAGGGGCACGAATTTCTGCAGGATAATCCGGCAGAGTATTTAAATCATTACCAACAAATGCAGTGGTATCACTAAACTGAGATCCGGTAAGCTGCATACCATCACCGGAATCTCCAGCAAAGCGAACTGTCACTTCACTAAGCTGTTGAACATCTTTTTCTTTAGCCATGTCTCTCTCTTTAAATTAAAATATTTGCTATTTCAAAACTAATAAGACTGTTATGAATTTACAATTGATTTTTAAAGCGCAGATTAAAAGCAGCACTTAATTGTTAATTACTTTCTCCATCCTTGTACTATCGGAAATCTTCTTCCAATCCCAAATGCTTTGGAAGAAACTCTCAGTGCAGGTGCAGCCTGATTTCTCTTAAATTCATTCATGTCCACCATCTTCAATATTCGCTTTACTAATTCATCATCGCCAATAACATCTTTAATTTCAATAAACTCTTTATTCTCCTCAAGGTACATTCTTAAAATTTTGTCCAGTACTTCATAAGGAGGTAAAGTATCCTGATCAGTTTGATTAAACTTTAGTTCAGCAGATGGTGCCTTGTTGATAATTGAAATCGGGATTATTTCTTTTTGTCTATTGATATACTTTGCAATTTTATAAACGTCAGTTTTATAAACATCAGCAATAACTGCTAAACCACCGCACATATCTCCGTATAGAGTACAATACCCAACTGCCATTTCAGATTTATTTCCTGTTGTAAGCAAAAGATTACCAAAATTATTTGAGTACGCCATTAAGTATAAACCCCTTACGCGTGCTTGTAAATTTTCTTCTGTTAGAGACTTTAAATTTTTCTCAAATACATTTTCCAGTTGTGAAATTGTTGTATCAACAACAGGTTGAATGCTGACATTGTTTGAGTTAATACCAAGGTTTGAAATTAGAGCTTCAGAATCTTTTATACTTCCTTCACTTGAGTACTTTGAAGGCATTAACATTACAAAAACATTTTCTGCTCCAATCGCTTCTACTGCTATACATGTTACAAGTGCGGAATCCATTCCCCCACTTAATCCAACAAGAACACTTTTAAAACCTAACTTTGTACAATATTCCTTTAATCCAAATACAAGTGAGTTATATATTTCTTCCTCAAAACTTGCTTCACAATTACTAATTGGGTCATAATTTTCTGAAGTATCAAATACAATAAAATCCTCTGTAAATGATTTACCAAGTTTCACAAGTTCACCTTCAGAATTAAAACACATACTGGCGCCATCAAAAATTAAATCAGTTTGTGCACCAACGCAGCAAACATATGCCAATGGAATTTTGTCTTTATTAGTTAATACAGATAACATCTCTTTTCTTGCTGCTCTTTTGCCATACGAATACGGGCTTGCAGAGATGTTAATTAATATTGATGCATTTTGTTTCAGTAATTCCTGTATCGGATCTTTGTGATATCTTCTCCTGTACCAATAATCAGCATCATTCCAAATATCTTCACAAATAGATATACCAAGTTTTTCACCGTTAAATTCAAATACCGAAATTTCTTTTGCAGAATCAAAATATCTCATCTCATCAAAAACATCATAGTTTGGTATTAAGGTTTTGTGCTGTACAAACTGAATCTTTCCATTGAAACATAACAGTGCGGAATTATGTATATCTGTTCCGATCAAATCATTGTCTTCGGTTATCGCACCAAAAATCAATCCTACATCATTTGTAGCGGATGCGATCTCCCGAGCAGCCTCATCTACAGCATCACGAAATTCTTTTTTTTCAACGAGATCCAGAGGCGGGTATCCAACAAGTGAAAGTTCCGGGAAGATTGCGAGATGTACACCGGCATCAACAGCTTTTTTATATCCATCTAAAATTTTTTTTGTATTGTATTTTAGATCTCCAATAATTGGATCTATTTGGCAAAGTGCAATTTTCATTAAATAGATAAATCAAATAATAATTAAAACATTAAACTAAAATAAACTAAGTTTTAATTATTACAATAAATAGTAAATTTTTCCTCCATTCACCGATTCCACTCGCCCGAAAATAGCTTGAATTTTCCATATTTAATTTTGAATTACCGTTAGTACTATAAAAAAAGCCTTCTGTGTATTTCTTTACTATTATTGCAGTAGAAATTACAGACTGAAAGGAGTTCTGAAATGTACAAAAAACTTTATCGCTCAGTTACAGATAAAATGTTAGGTGGTGTTTGCGGAGGTTTGGCAGAATACTTTGCAATTGATCCGGTAATTGTAAGATTAATATTTGTTCTGGCTGTTATCTTTGGCGGAAGTGGAATTTTAGCATATATAATTTTATGGATCATAATTCCCCAAAAACCGTATATAATTACACCTTATAATACTAATCCTACCGGAGGTGGTTCACAACTGGATGCCGATGAAAAAAAAAAGTGAAGACACACAAACAAACATGAATACTATAAATGTAAATTCAATACAAAATAATAGATCAATTTATGCAGGTGCATTTTTAATACTTTTGGGTGGGATATTTCTTTTAGATAATTTTATTCCACATTTTCACTTTGGTGATTTTTGGCCCTTAATACTTATAGGGTTGGGATTAGCAATAATACTTAATGCAAAAAATAAAACCGTAAATGAGGTAAGACAATGAAAACTTCAAATATATTTTGGGGTGTGTTTTTTATAACCATTGGAAGTTTAGTGCTGATTGGAAATCTGACTGACCTCAACTTTACATGGAATTCGGCCTGGAAATTTTGGCCTACAGTACTGGTATTAATCGGAGTTTCAATTTTAGTAAAAAATAAAGTTGGTAAAGGAATTGTAGCCGGTCTTGCTGCGTTGGTTTTGGCACTTACAATCTATGCATCAGTTAGTGCAACTACTAATCTTATTGATAATGATTTTCAATTCCAGTTTGGTGATGGCTCAACTGATATTGACACAACTTATTTTTCGCAGGAATTTTCAGACTCAATACAAACTGCAACTCTAAATTTTAGCGGAGGTGCCGGTGGGTTTAAAATATTTGCCCCGACAGAAAAATTAATAGATATCCGGACCGAAGGCGATGAAAATAATTATTTATTAAACAGAAATGATAATGGTACCCATTCGGATCTTTCATTCAATATGAAAAGCAAACACGTTAAATTTGGAAATAGCACTTACAAAAATATAGTTGAGATGTCATTGAATTCTAAACCTGAGTGGGACTTAAACTTTGAAGTCGGAGCAGCTTCTCTGGATTTAGATTTAACACCTTATAAAATAAATAAGCTGGATATTGATATGGGTGCTGCAGCACTTAATGTTAAGTTAGGCAGTCTTTCTGATATTACGAGATTTAATATTAATGCAGGCGCATCGGATATGGATATTTTAATTCCAGACTCGGTTGGGTGCGAGATAAATTCTGATGCTTCCTTATCAAGCAGAAATTATGAAGGATTTAAGAAGATTACAAAAAATATTTACCGTACGGATAACTTTGATACATCTCAAAAGAAAATTTATATTGAAATAGATTGCGGTGTTTCATCTATTGATGTTAGAAAATATTAGATCAATCCAATTAAACTTTTTCACAATTAAAATTTATCGGGCGATTTATTTAAATCGCCTATTTTTTTGATTTTGATTTTTGTTTTAACCTGGAGATTGATTTAATAACCGGTTTCCATAAATGTTTTTCTAAATTGACACAACCATTTTTATCAAACTCCACTCCCTCACTGCGCAGCAATTCCTCCATTAAATTCGGATCACCAAAATGAACTTTGCCGGTAAGTGCACCAAATCTATTTACAACTCTGTGCGCAGGAATGTCAGGTCCGCATCCATTTAATGCCCAGCCAACAGTTCTAGCAGAGGAACGGATTCCGCAAGCCTCAGCTATGTCTCCATATGTTGATACTTTTCCATAAGGAATTTTTTTGGTGATACTGTAAACTTTGTTAAAAAAATCCTTTTTAGATTTTGAATTTCTAACAGTTTGTTTAGTCAATTTTTTAGTCATTCATAATTTCTTAAATATTTTTTGGGTAATTTATTGCAGTTTTCAAATATCTGTTTAGCAAAATGAATAGAAATTTTAATTATGGCAAGTTTAAAAAGAAGATTAATCAAGTATAAAATTTGGTTCAGGGAACTATTCCGTTTCTGTCCAATAAGCAAATTAAAAGTCGATCACAATAACTTATTTTTAGTCTGCGGTCATCGCGGTTCACCGGTTAATGAGCCTGAAAATACTATTCCCTCTTTTGAAAGAGCTTTGCGTGAAGGAGTAAATTCGCTTGAAACTGATTTGTGTGTAACAAAAGATAAAGAAGTTATTCTTTGGCATGACTGGAATCCGGATGAGCTTGTTGCTTTGATTCGTGAGCGAGGCATTGAACCTGAGGTTGCGCACAAGCCTGATTTTCCTGCTCCATTTAGTGGATTAAGAAATAAAACAAGCGACCTAAACCATGCAGAATTTAGAAAACATTTTAATTACATAAAAAAAGATAATAATCAGCCGGTTCATGCTCACATTCCTACCTTAAGGGAGTTTATGGATTGGTTAAAAGATAAACCACAAATCAAATATGTTTTTTTAGATATTAAAGTGCCAAAAGATGAAAAAGAATTAATAATTGTAATTTTAGATAAACTAAATTCATTAGTAAAAGAATTTAATCCAACAACGCAGTTTATTATAGAAACATTTTATAGTGAAGTACTTGAGATTGCAAAACAAAAATATCCCGAATTAAATTACAGTTTGGATGTAGAGATTCCGCCAGGATTTATATTTTTGCCCAGAATTCACAGTACAGTAAAAGTAGCAAATGCAAATAAAAATAATGTTGCGATTATTATGCGTCCAAGACAAATAACATTTGCAAGCTGGGTAACTTTTAGAAGAGTTATCTGGTATGATGTAAGAAGAAAAAAATTATTAAACAAAAAATCTGATATAAGTAAAATTGATTTTCTTGTTGGCTGCACCATTAACAACAAAAAAGAAATGGAATGCCTGATTAAAAGCGGAATAAACGGAATGCAGACGGATTACCCGAGAAGATTAACCAATCTTGCTAAAGAATTTAAGTTACGAAAAGAATAATTTTAAGGCAGTTAAAGTAAAACTGCCTTAAAATCTAAATGACTCTTATTCTACATTAGGATTTAAATCTGTAAAAACTCCATCTGGGTTGTATTCCCAAACCCAGGCATGTAACAACCATAAACCAAAAGTTGAATTATTATCCCACACGTCATAATCTCCTGTGAATCCTGCTGGTTCAGGAAAAGTATTAGGAACTGCATATTCAACTGCAACTAACCTCATTTGACCATTGGTTTGATTACGAGAGTACACAAGTATTTCGGGTTTATCAATTTCGAAAGTACCGTTGACGTAATCTGATTTCATATAATGATAACCCATATGCGGTACTATTACATTTATATCTACGTAGCCATCAGCAATCGCATTAGCTAAATTGTTATATCGGGCAGTTGCAATTTTTGCTTGCTGGAGTTCAGCCATAGTGGTTGGTGGAAGATTATAATGTTTAGCAAGGAATGAATCGCTGTTTTTATTATTATTTACTTCGACAGGATTATTTCCTGGCTGGTTGCATCCAGAAAAATACAATATTGAAAAGAGCATTGATACAGTTAAAAGCACACCAAACGATTTCATAAAGCCTCCTTTATAAAGATTGTTATATTTATTTATAGAAGTATGGGTCAAGGACACTTACTTCAATTATGTTATCAACTGGTGGAAATCCATTTTTCTTTGCAGATTTCTGAATTGCTTCCGGTGATGGAGCGTCATAAATACAAAATGTTTTTTTCTTGTCCATTGTAACATAAGAATGGAC
>DASVGS010000413.1:0-4285 GCA_036379435.1 Ignavibacteriaceae bacterium | reverse complement strand
CAGATAAAAAGGTGCCAGTGATTTTAATCCCTCTTTACTGGTGTCATCGCTGTACATTTTAAATTTCAAAGTTTTAATTGATTTATCCCAGACAATTCTTTGATATTCATTGGTTCTGGTTATTTGCCCGTTAGTAGATATGATACTGTCCTCAGCGGGAATAGTTAGATAATAATAAGGATCCTCAAACTGCATACCTTCAACTTTACTTATATCACTAAATTCATAACGAACAAGAGCGTTTAACTTTTCTTTTTCTACCATTACATTTCTTGAGGTAATTTTTTTCCCGTCCTTATTCTGTTCATCCACAAATTCCGCACTCTTTAATCCGTATTCCAGAATACTTCTAACATCTTCATCAATAGCTTCTTTAGTATTCGCATCCGTATTTATATCTTCAATTGTTAGTAAAGCCGTTCCGGTTCCATCATCATTTACATTCACTTCATATGAAACAGAATGAAATATAATGCATCCTGTAAATTGTGAAATCATTAAAATTGATATAATTAAAAAGAGTTTTTTCATTTTTTTACTTTCTATTTTTCTCACGTTCAAAAATTTAAATCATTAATTGAAATATTAAGTAACTGCTTTTTCCAGTAAAGTAAAAGTCTGTTTGTCGGCATCTAATTCTGCTAAAGCACCAAAGGGAATAGTGAATTTATCATTAACATGTCCAAAAGACATTCCATATACAACAGGTATTTTTAAACCAGTTAAACGATCCATTAATACTTCCATCAAAGTAAATGATTTAGAAGTTAAATCACTTTCTTTTTTAACTTCACATTTTCTAAAAATACCCATCATAATTCCAGCAGCATTATTAAATTTACCCGACTGGATCAACTGTGTTAACATTCTGTCAATCCTGTAAGGCTCTTCTCCAATCTCTTCAAGAAAAATTATTTTATCTGAATAATCAATATCAAACTCGGTTCCGATAAGTGAGACTACGATAGATAAATTTCCACCAGCCAGTCTTCCCTTTGCTTTTCCTTTTGTAATAGTTGTAACTCCATAAACATTTTCATCAGCGCCGCTGATTGAGTTTTGAAATAAGCTTGTTCTTTCCGGATTAATTAAAACCCGAGTAAAATTATTTACTGAATAATCATTAAATGTTGATGTTCCAACCGGACCATGAAAACTGATCAATCCAGACTTTTGATAAATTCCATAAAGTAAAGCCGTAACATCACTGTAACCAATAAGCACTTTAGGATTAGCCCTGATAATATTATAATCAAGCAATGGAAGTATTCTTGCACAACCATAACCTCCGCGGGCACAAACAATACCTTTTACACTTTTATCAGAAAACTTTTCCATTAGATCTGCCGCTCTATCTTTATCTGTACCTGCAAAATATCCGCTTTGCAAAAGAACCTTTTCAGAATAAGTCGTATCAAATCCCAGCTTATTCAGATTATTAATTGAATCCTGTAATTCCTCTTCTGAGATGTAGCTTCCCGGAGCAACAATAGCAAGTTTATCTCCAGCTTTTAATCTTGATGGTTTTAATACAGCTGGTTCATCTACACGGATATTTTTTGTAAAAGATAAAGGATTAAAAACCGTTGCACTTAATGAAGCAACAGAAAGCGAAGTTAAAAATTTTTTGCGGTTCATAGTTTAATTTAGGAATGAATTTCTAAAATTGCGAGAAACTTACAAACCCAATTCCATATACGAATTGGGTTTGTTAAAAAATTAACACTTAATCCTTACATCCACAGCCATAATTTTGTTATCCGAAGTTATGAGCAAAGGATTCAGATCAACTTCCTTAATTTCTTTGTGATTTACCATCATTTGTGCAAGATTTTTTATTGCAGATTTTATTTTATTTAAATCAGCTGGTTCTTCTCCGCGTACACCCTGGATTATTTTTCCAATCTTTGTCGAATTGATCATTTCATCGATATCAGAATCTGTTAAATAAGCTGAACGCATCACGGTGTCTTCAATAAACTCAACATACTTGCCACCGGAACCAAACATTATCATAGGTCCAAAACTAGGATCTCTAAAGGCTCCAATTAACAATTCAAATTTTGTAGTTAAAAATGGCTGGATAAGAAATGAATCGAGCTGAATATTTTTAGCGCTAAAATTCCATATCATTTCTTCAGCTGTTTTTATTAACTGATCTTTCGTTTCAATATTTAATACAACACCTTTTAAATCAGTTTTATGGATAATCTTTTCTCCAACAGCTTTAAGTACAACCGGATAGTGTATAGGCTTTTTATTTAAATCATTAAAACTAAATATCTCATTTTTAATTACCGGAAGATTGTAATAAGTACACAATTCTGTTACTTCATCTGGAGCTAAAAATTTTCCCGGCTTATCATTAAAATTAAATTTTAGATTAACATCCTTTGTACTAATCCTTCTAACATTAGATTTTTTATTTTCAAATTTTAATAAGTTTTTAATAACAACAGCCGGATCCTCGGGATTTTTGAATAACGCTTGTTTGGATTTTGATTCAGTTCTGTATTCCTGCCAGAATTCAGGTAATGGCATTACAACCTGGAATATAGGTTTTAACGATAGTATTTGATTAATCCCCTCAATAACAGGCAAAGCTTTAACCATTATCGGTTCAACAAAAACAGAAATTACCGCATCAACATTTTCATCCTTCAATAAAATTTCATTAACAGATTTGAATTGCTCTGCAGTTCCACCCGGCAGAAGATCAACAGGGTTATTAACGCTTCCTTCCGGATGAACAATTTCTTTTAACTTTGCTTTTGTCTGCTGTGTTAAATCTGCAAGCATAAGATTATTTTTTTCAAGAGAATCAACAGTTAAAATTGCCGGGCCACCCGCATTTGTAACAACCGCAATCCGATTACCTTTAGGAGGCGGAAAATCTTCAAAACCTTTGGCGGTATTAAACATATCATTTAAATCATCGGCACGGATAATTCCAAATTGGTTTAAGATTGCATCAACAACTTTATCACTGCTGCCAAGTGCACCTGTGTGTGAAGAAGCAGCTTTAATTCCACTTGATGTTCTGCCACCTTTAAGAACAATAACGGGCTTGGTTATCTTACCTGATTGTCCGTCAGCCAGGTCATCAATAAAATATTTTATAAATTTTTCTCCATCAACAAAACTTTCTAAATAAAAAGTCATCACTTCAACATCATCACAATTTTGCCAGTACTCAAGAATATCATTTTCATTTACATCGGCTTTATTTCCAACACTTATAAATTGTCCAAACTTAATATCTGTTTCACGTAAAGAGTTTAGAACTGCAGCACCGATCGCTCCGCTTTGAGAACAAAATCCCATATTACCGGTATGTGGTTCTTCTGCCACAAAAGTAGCATTCATTTTAACTGAAGGATGCGTATTTATTATCCCCATACAATTAGGACCAACCATACGTGCATTAGAATCATGAATAAGCTTTAAAATTCTTTTTTCAGCTTCTGCTCCTTCTGCACCGGTTTCTTTAAATCCTGCAGTGATAAGAATGATAGCCTGAACTTTTTTATTTATTAGTTCCCTTATTGTTTCTTCAACAAATTGTTTCGGCACCATTACAATTGCAAGATCAATTCTATAATCTATATCACTAATCGTTGGATAACATTTATACCCTAGAATTTCTTCTGCTTTTGGGTTTACCAGTGCAAGATCACCGGTGTATCCAAACTGTTTAACGGATTTTGTTAATTCGTAGCCAAGGCTTTTAGGTTTTGATGATGCACCCACGATGCATATCGAGTCGGGTTTGAAATAATGATCAAATACTGATTCCATATCTCCACAATAATAATTTTTGATATCCCAAACTTACGTGTATGTAAAGGAAGTCTCAAATCGTTAGGCTGAATTTATTTCAGGATTGATAAATAATTAATAAACAACTCACTTAAACAAGTTTGTAATTAAAAAGTGTACTAAAAAAATGTGAGATTAATTTATGGTGCGATAAATTCTAAAAGCATTATTATTTAACAGGTGCGGAATTAAGGAATATCATTCCGTATTATTTACCCGTTTGTACAAAATAGCGGTATCACCACCCAAGCCGTTATAAGTACTGCGGGTAAGTTTGTTTTAACCTATCCAGCCATTGCGAGTTAGTTTTCGAGCGAAGCGATCTCAAAATAAATTATAGATTGCTTCTCCCAACAAGTCGGGATCGCAATAACTTGCTTATTCTATCTTGGCTTAATCATGTTTTCCGGTTTTAACAAATCATCAAGCTCAGTTTTTGATAATAGCTTTTTCTCGAGCACCAGCT
>DASVGS010000412.1:0-2015 GCA_036379435.1 Ignavibacteriaceae bacterium | reverse complement strand
AAAAAGGAACTTTTCTATCAGGCGGGCAACAGCAGCGTTTGTGCATTGCAAGAGCCGTTGCTATGCAACCCGAAGTATTGTTGTTTGATGAACCTACCTCGGCTTTAGACCCCATATCCACAGCTACAGTAGAGGAATTGTTTAAAGAATTGAAAAAGAATTATACGCTCATTATTGTTACGCACAATATGCAACAGGCAGCTCGTGTAAGCGATAAAACAGCATTCTTTTATATGGGCGAATTGGTGGAGTATGGTGAGACTAAACAAGTGTTTACCAACCCAAAAGATGAACGTACACAAAATTATATCACCGGTAGATTTAGTTAGCAAAAGAAAAGTATAAATTCGTAGCTTAAGATTTTACTTTTAAAGATCAATTAAAAATTATGGCACAAATCGAAGTTGAAATTCAGCAATTGAAAGAAGAAGTTGTACAAATGTGGATTTTGGTACGCAGGCAACTCGGAAAGGCGAAAAAAGCTATTACAAATTTTGATAAAGACCTTGCTCGAGAGATAGTAGTGAAGGAAAAAAGAGTAAACGGCTATGAATTAAAAATAGATCGTGATTGCGAAAACATCTTTGCATTAAGGACACCAGTAGCAGTTGATTTGCGCTTTGTTTTAGCAATTTTAAAAATCAACAATAATCTCGAACGCATTGGTGATATAGCAGAAGGCATTGCTAAATATATTATCAATACAGAAACGCAGTTTTCTTCAGAATTACTAAAATCATCAAAAGTATTGGACATGCTTGATGTTTCATTTTCAATTTTGGACGATGCTTTGGCTGCCTTTGAAAATGAAAATACAATTTTAGCCAGGAGTATTTTTCAAAAAGATGAATTTTTGGATGAAGTTAATAAAAATGCTATCGAATTTACAAAGGCCTATTTACAAACAAATCCTTCCGAAATTGATGAGCTGTTGTGTGTGCTGTCTATTATAAGAAAGTTAGAAAGAGTTGGCGATCAGGCAAAAAACATTGCAGAAGAAATTATTTTTTACATTGAAGCAAAGGTGCTGAAACACAATAAAGTGAAGGATTAGAAAACTTGTCTTCAAAATTTCAAAACCGTTGAAACTCTTCATGTTGGCTAACTGTGTTATAACCGAACTGGTTCTCTCTGTTTTGAAATACAGCAAGAACTGTACATACCGCGTAGGAGCGGAACGATTATCTGACAATATCAAATAAAAAAACTTAATCGTTTTAACAATCGTTTATTATAAAGACTGTTAAAAAACAAAAACCCCTCTAAATCTTTGTATTTAGAGGGGTTTGTACTTCAATGTTTGTTTTGAATAGTTATCTCGTTAAGCATAACCTGATTTCCATACCTGCTGAAACATATTGATAAACGGCAATACTTTTTAAATTCACATCTTCATCGGTGTAAACTTCGGAATGTAACCAAAATAGATTTTCGTAAATAATGGAACGGACCTGCCTTTCAACTGCCGACTTCCTTACCAATTCGGGATGTTTAATTTCTCTAATTTTAGTTTATCTAAAGTTTGTTTAGCTACTTTTTCAACTTTTTTCAACTCTCTATCCGAAAGTTCTATACCTTCTTTTAATAAGTCAAAAATGCTTAGGGTTTCTTTGGCCTATATTTTCTTTAAAAGCTCTTAAATCTTCACAAGTATTTGGTTAAAGCTTGCAAGTTCTCAAAAGTCTTTACAGTATCTTATTAATGAATTACTAATCAAAATAGCTAAAACTTTTGTTTCAGCCTATTTAGGTCTATGAATTTCTACTGTTTATGTCGGGTGCCTGATAGTACTTCTGAATTTATATCAGAAAGCTTTAAACCTTTCTGATACTTTAAATAATTCGATTATCTAGAACAATATCCGGTAAGTTTTAGAATTTGAAGCTTTTAAAAGCTTCAATTGCTTCATATTCTGCGAGCCCCAATCTATTGTAGGCTTCGGCAGTATCATTTGTTCTATCCTCTGCCCTTATCCAAAATTCTCTAGCATCATCGCCCGGAAAAACAGGAAGATC
>DASVGS010000411.1:0-24676 GCA_036379435.1 Ignavibacteriaceae bacterium | reverse complement strand
TAAGATTAGTCCGCAGTTAACCGACTGGATACCCGGCAGAAGACTTGGAACTATTACTACAATTGCTGCGGCCCCATCTAATTCAGATGTAATTTATTTAGGAACAGATGATGCGCACGTTTGGGTCTCATCAAACAACGGGACAAATTGGACAGATATTTCCAACGGCTTACCAGAAAGATGGGTTTCACGAGTTGTTGTTGATCCTGCTAATGAAAACATAGTATATGTAGCTTTCAATGGATTAAGGTGGCGTGATCCTCAGCCTCATGTTTTTAGAAGCTCAAACATGGGGGCAGATTGGGTAGACATAAGCAGCAACTTACCCGATGCACCTGTTAACGCATTTGCTGTTGATAATATTTATTCAAACAGGCTTTATCTTGGTAATGATGTTGGTATGTACGTTAGTTTTGACACCGGACAAAGCTGGCAGGTGTTGGGTGAAGGTTTACCTGTGCTTCCGGTAGGAGATATTAAAATTCATCCAACAGAAAATTTTCTTGTAGCAGGTACTTACGGCAGATCTATGTATAAAATTGATCTCAATCTTGTAACAAATGCAGATGATTCTCTGCCTCAATTGATAAACGGATTTACATTGAATCAGAATTATCCCAATCCTTTCAATCCAGCCACAACAATAAGTTGGCAATCTTCCGTTGCGGGAAATCAAACATTAAAAGTTTATGATATAACCGGAAAAGAAATTGCGACCTTGGTTGATGAATATAAACCTGCTGGCAATCACGAAATAAATTTTGATGCCTCATCATTATCCAGCGGAGTATATTTATACAAACTAATCGCCGGCAAATATTCCGAAACAAAAAAGATGTTACTTATAAAATAATTTGGCTTTTACTTTTTAAAAGATATTTTAAAGTTGTTTTTTAAACGAATGAAGGAGTAAAAATATGTACATTAAAAATCACTTTTTACTGTTACTGGTTTTAGTATTATCATTAACTGTAAGTGCGCAAAAAAGAGCTTTTACAATTGAAGACCTTTATAAAGTAAAAAATGTTGGTTCGCCCGTTCTCTCAAACAAAGGAGATAAGATTGCATTTACTTTAACTGAATATGATCTGCCAAAAGGGAAAACCATAAATAACATTTATTTAATGAACACAAATGGCTCCTCATTGATAAACGTATCCGAAAAAATGACAGGTGCAAGCTCTCCGTTTTGGTCTTCTGACGATGATCTTTATTTTATGTTTAATGGCCAGGTTTATAAGCATTCATTTGAATCTAATGAAAACACACAGATCACAGATTTTTATGCCGGTGTTTCCGATCCTGTTTTATCAAACGATGGAAGATATCTTGCCTTTACAGCTGAACTTTTTCCTGAATGCGGAGTTGATAACAATTGTAATAAAAGATTAGACGAATCTTCTGCAAACGGACCGGTACAAGCCTATATTGCAGATGATCTTTTGTTCAGGCACTGGACTGAGTACAAAGGAGAAAAAGAAACATACCTTGTTTTATATGATATGAAAGAAAAAAGATATCAAACCATTACTCACAGCGATGTTTTATCCGGCACCTATATGCTTGGCGGTGGCCCAAAGTATGCCTTCTCACCGGATAGCAGAGTTTTAAGTTATGTCTCTACACCCGAAAAGAACATAGCCAATTCAACAAACACTGATATTTATTTGTTGCCAATGGGAGGCAAAGACGCAGTAAATATAACAATCGGAAATTCTGCCTGGGATGGTTCTCCTGTCTATTCACCCGATGGAAAATATATCGCTTATAAAACTCAGTCTATACCGGGATTTGAGGCAGATAGGTTTCGTGTTGCCGTTTATAACACACAAACATTACAATCAGAAATTTTAACTGAGAGTTTTGATTATACAACAGATAATCTTTCATGGTCAGCCGATTCAAGATCAATTTATTTTATAGCCGATTACCAGGGATACAATCCTGTTTACAGTGTTGATCTGCAAACAAATAATATTACTAAACTAACGGATGATAAAGCCGTACGCGGCTATCAAATAAGCAGCGATGGTAAAACAATTTATCTTACTTTTTCCAGTGTAGATAAACCAACCGAAATGTTTTCTTATAATGTAAGTGCCGGAGTTTATTCACAAATAACTTTTTACAATAAAAAAATAACTGAAGAAGTTGATTTCCGTCCTGCTGAGCAGATGTGGGTCGATGGTGCTGATGGTGTTCCTGTTCATGTTTTTATTGTTAAACCACATGGGTTAAAAGAATATGTAAAGTATCCTCTAATTATAAATGTACACGGCGGGCCCCAAATGCAATGGATGGACTCGTTTCGCGGCGATTGGCAGGTTTATCCGGGTTCAGGTTATGTCGTTGCATTTTTTAATCCACATGGCTCAACCGGATATGGCAGTAAATATACCGAAGCTATTTCCAAAGATTGGGGTGGTAAAGTTTTTGAAGACGTTATGAAAGTTACAGATGCACTGGAAAAGCTTCCTTATGTGGATGCTGATAGAGTCGGGGCAATGGGCTGGTCTTACGGTGGATATATGATGAACTGGTTACAGGGACAAACCAAAAGGTATAAATGTCTTGCCTCTATGATGGGATTGTTTGATCTAAAATCCATGTGGGGCGCAACAGAAGAATTGTGGTTTGCAAATTGGGATCTGGGTGGACAACCATGGAACTCTGATATTTATAATAAATTTTCACCTTCAAACTTTGTTCAGAATTTTTCAACTCCAGCGCTTATAATTACAGGTGAAAAAGATTACAGAGTGCCCTATACCCAAAGCATTGAATATTTTAATACACTCCAATCACTTGGTATTGATAGCAGATTGATAATCTTTAAAAATGATGGTCACTGGCCAAACAATGTTAAATCAATGCCTTTATATTATAATGCACACCTGGAATGGTTTCACAAATATCTTGGTGGTGGTCCTGCTCCGTATGATTCAAGAAAATTAGTTAAGAACACAGTATTTAAGTAATTATTGTTTTTGTTAAGCGCATTTTTCGGTAGATAGATCAAATAGAAAGGTGCGCTTTTTATGTTTAAATACTTTTAATTATTCTTTTTGTTTTTTTATGAATTAAGAAACTATCTCACAGCAGAAGTTATAAAAACAAAAAGGCGTCCAAAAGAACGCCTTAGGTAAGTCAAATCAGAATTTTAATTTAGCTGCGTGATTTTGCTTCATTAACAACGATATTTCTTCCTTTAAATTCCGAATCATTTAACGCTTTCATCGCAGAATTTGCTTCGGAGGAGTTCTCCATTTCAACGAAACCGAATCCTCTTGATCTTCCGGTATCGCGATCTTTAACAACTTTTGCAGAAACAACACTTCCGTGTCCTTCAAATGCTTGTCTTAATGCTTCGTCGTCAACCGACCATGGGAGAGAACCCACAAATAACTTAGTACTCACTAGAACCTCTAAAAATAAATATTAAAAAAATTCCGGTCTATTACCGGAGGCCCAAAAATACCACCAATCCCCGGAATAACCTAATTAATTTTACAACACTGTGTGTAATGGATTATTACAGTTTAGCTAACGGGTTTTTATGTCAAATTTTTCTTAAGATTAAGAATTAATGTAAAGAGTTATCTAATTCGCAAATTAGAATTAGCATTAAATTATAATTAGTGTTGCCGTTTCTTAAAAAACTTGTTATGTTTGTTGTGAGCATATGCTCATAATTTAAATTATCAGGATAATGGCCAGACCAGAAAAAAAAAGAAGGATTCATTATAATCTCACTTGTTATTACTTTAAGCCACGTGGGGTTCCTATAAAAGAGCTTGAAGAAGTTGAGTTTGCTGACGATGAACTTGAAGCAATAAGGTTGGCAGATTTAGAAGAACTTTTTCAGGAAGATGCCGCCAGCAAAATGAACATATCCCGGGCTACTTTTGGCAGGATTATCATGCGTGCACATCATAAAATTGCAGATGCAATAATAAATGGTAAAGCAATTAAGATTGCCGAAGGCATACCTGATTCAATAAAAGAAAGATCAATACAAATATGTAAAAGCTGCGGCAGACAAAGTTGTCAACTCTTCCATAATAATAAATGCAAAAAATGTTTATCAAATACAAAGGAGTAATAATCATGAATCAATCAATATTAAAAAGAATTGCCGTTGCGACTAATGATAATATAAAAGTTGCAGGGCACGTTGGCAGGTGTAATGCTTTTATTGTCTTTGAAGTGGAAAACAATAAAGTACTAAATAAGGTGGTGCGGATTAATTCTTTTACCAACCATAAAAATCATGATCATATGCAAAATGATGCGCATCAACACAATGGCGAAGGGCATGGCAATGGACATCATAATATTGTTATTGGGTTAAGTGATTGCGAGGCATTAATATTTAATCACGGTGGCTGGAGATTAATTGAAGATTTAAAATCAAACAATATAACCCCGGTTTTAACTAATGAGTCTTTTGCCGATGCGGCTGTTCAAAAATATTTAGATGGGACTTTAACAATCAGCGAAGAAAATGTTTGTCAGGGTCATCATCATTAAAAAATAAAATAAAGATGACATCTTAAAAAGATGTCATCTTCCTATATATCTTAATATCGTCTTCTATTATTCTGATTTCCGCCGCCTGATCTTCCACCGCCGCCGCCATTAAACCTTTTTCTGCTGTCGGTTTTGGGGCGAGCTTCGTTTACAACGATTTTCTTTCCTTTAACTTCCTTAGTATTTAAACCATTAATCGCTTTTTGTGCATCTGCAAGACCGGGCATTTCAACAAAACCAAATCCTTTTGTCTGCTGAGTAAACATATCGCGAATAATTTTAACTTCTTTTACTTGCCCGAACTCTGAAAAAAGATTCATAAGATCTTCTTCCTGAACATCGTTTGACAAATTGCCAACGAAGATATTCATAGTAACTCCTGAAAAATTTTATAAAAATAATTAATAAAGCGAGAGCATAATTTCTATACTTCCCGGTTCCTGTAGATAAAAAATAGAATGAATAATTTGGAATGTATTCAAATTTTTAAGCAGGCTAATGAAAGATAGCTTTATTATTCCTGGCAAACAACTCAGCAATTAAAACATCGTTCTACTTTTTTCCGACTGGATAAGACTTAAACAATGCTTGTTTTACAGCTAATAATTTAAAACCGGACTTAACCACTTTTCTATTTCATCAACACTCATTCCTTTTCTTCTGTGGTAATCTAAAACCTGATCTTTTTCAATTTTACCAACATTAAAATATCTGGATTCCGGATGCGAAAAATATAACCCGCTTACGCTTGCGGCAGGATACATTGCCATACTTTCTGTTAATTTTATCCCGGCGTTCTTTTCAGCTTCAAGTAAAGAAAATAAGATCGGTTTTTCGGTATGATCCGGTTGTGCCGGGTAACCCGGCGCGGGACGTATACCAATATATTTTTCTTTTATAAGATCTTCATTTGATAAACTTTCATCTGGTGCATAACCCCAATATTCTTTTCTAACAACTATGTGAAGGTATTCTGCAAACGCTTCTGCTAATCTATCGGCAAGGGCTTTTGTCATTATGCTGTTATAATCATCATTATCTTTTTCAAATTTGTCAACCAGTTTTTCTATTCCTATTCCTGCGGTCACTGCAAACATCCCGATATAATCATCAACACCTGATTCTTTGGGTGCGATAAAATCTGCCAATGCAAGATTTGGTTCAGTTTGTGATTTCTGAATTTGCTGACGCAAAGTATGAAGGACTCTTTTTACGCCACTTCTTGTTTCGTCTGAATAGATTTCTATATCATCACAACCAACTGAGTTTGCAGGAAACAATCCGACAACTCCATTTGCAGTAAGCAGTTTTTCAGAAATAATTTTATCAAGAAGAATATTTGCATCATTAAAAAGTTTTTTTGCTTCAGATCCGACACTTTTATCTTCAAAGATTGATGGATATTTCCCCTTCAATTCCCAGGTCATAAAAAACGGCGTCCAGTCGATATGATCACGAAGAATTTGAAGATCAAAATTATTAAGAATTGTTATTCCCGGTTTGTTTGGCTTTTTGATATTAGAGTTGCGCCAATTGATTTTTAGTTTGTTCTCACGTGCAGCGCTGATTGAGATATAATTTTTTTCTGATTTTCTTTTTGAGTAATCATCTCTAATCTGGGCATATTCCTTTTTAATCGATTGGATATAATTATTTCTTTCTGCTTCGTTATCATTTAACAGATTTGAAACAACCGGAACACTTCTTGAAGCATCCAGAACATGAATTACAGCTCCACTGTAATTCTGATCTATCTTTACCGCAGTGTGAACTCTTGAAGTTGTGGCTCCGCCTATAAGAAGCGGCAACTTCATTCCACGCCGTTCCATTTCTTTTGCAACGTGAACCATTTCATCAAGCGATGGGGTGATAAGTCCACTTAAACCTATAACATCTACTTTTTCATCAATTGCTGTTTGAAGAATTTTTTCAGTATGAACCATTACTCCAAGATCAATTACATTATAGTTATTACATCCCATTACAACGCCAACAATATTTTTTCCGATATCATGCACATCGCCTTTTACAGTTGCCATTAAAACTTTACCCTGTTTCCGTGAACTTTTATTTTTTTCTTTTTCTGCTTCGATATATGGAATTAATATTG
Organism: Ignavibacteriaceae bacterium; assembly: GCA_036379435.1. GTDB lineage: Bacteria > Bacteroidota > Ignavibacteria > Ignavibacteriales > Ignavibacteriaceae > IGN3. Next base: position 18,036 of record DASVGS010000411.1, on the reverse strand, counting down.
CAACCGCCTTTTTCATCACCCTTGCGCTTTTAACAACTTGTGGTAAAAACATTTTTCCCGCCCCGAATAAATCACCAACCACGTTCATACCCGCCATTAGCGGCCCTTCAATAACTTCTATTGGCTGGGAAAAGTTTTTCCTCGCTTCTTCAACATCAACATCTATGTAATCTACTATCCCTTTAACAAGCGCATGCTTTAATCTTTCCTCAACGGAATTTTTTCTCCAATCATCTTTTTTCTCTTCTGCCCCGGTTAAGTTTTTATCTTTCTTTTTAACCTTTTCTGCAAAATCAATTAATCTCTCTGTTGCATCTGGTCTTCTATTAAGAATAACATCTTCAACTTTTTCTAAAAGATTTTTAGGGATTTCCTCATAAACCTCAAGCTGCCCGGCATTAACAATTCCCATATCCATTCCGGCCTTAATGGCATGGAAAAGAAAAGCCGAATGCATTGCTTCACGCACGGTATCGTTACCACGAAATGAAAAGGAAAGGTTACTAACTCCGCCGCTAACTTTTGCATAGGGTAAATTTTGTTTTATCCAGCGTGTCGCTTCAAGATAATCTACAGCGTAATTGTTGTGCTCTTCTATACCCGTTGCAATTGCCAGTATGTTTGGATCAAAGATTATATCCTGCGGCTGAAATCCAATTTCTGATGTTAAAATTTTATATGCACGGGAACAAATCTCAATTCTTCTCTCAAGGGTATCGGCTTGACCTTGTTCATCAAAAGCCATTACAATTACTGCGGCACCATAACTTAACACTTTTCTGGCATGTTCTTTAAATACCTCTTCTCCCTCCTTAAGCGATATTGAATTTACAATTCCCTTGCCCTGCAAACATTTTAATCCCGCTTCTATCACACTCCACTTTGATGAATCGATCATGATCGGAAGCTTAGCAATATCCGGTTCTGCCTCAAGTAGATTTATAAACTTTGTTATTACAACTTCTGAGTCAAGTAATCCCTCGTCCATATTAATATCCAGAACCTGTGCTCCGCCCTCTACCTGGTCTCTTGCAACTGAGAGTGCTTCATCAAAATTGTTTTCTCTAATAAGTCGTGCAAATTTTTTGGATCCGGTAACATTTGTACGCTCGCCAATGTTCATAAAATTAGAATCGGGTCTAAGTACAAGAGGCTCCAGGCCACTTAATCTTAAATATTGTTCCTGGGTATTTGGGATTCTCGGTTTATGATTTTTTACTATCTCTGCTATTTTTTTAATATGATCGGGAGTAGTGCCGCAGCAGCCGCCAACAATATTTACAAACCCGCTTTCAAGAAAATCCTTGAGCATTGTTGCCATTGTTTGAGGGGTTTCATCATAACCGCCCATTTCATTTGGCAATCCGGCATTTGGATATACTGATAAAAATTTATCAGAAACATTGGAAAGATCTTCTACAAAAGGTCTCATTTGTTTTGCACCAAGTGCACAGTTTAATCCAACGCTTACAAGATTTTTTGTATGAGATACAGAAATTAAAAAAGCTTCAACTGTTTGACCGGATAATGTTCTACCGCTTTGATCCACAATAGTTCCTGAAATCATTACGGGGATATCGAGCGACCTTTCATTAAGCAGTTTTTCTATACCATAAATTGCGGCTTTTGCATTAAGTGTATCAAAAATTGTTTCGATAAGAATTATATCCGCACCGCCATCAATCAAACCCTGTGCGGCGGTGTAATAAGTTTCAGCTACTTCGTTAAAAGTTACGGCACGATATCCGGGATCATTTACATTTGGAGAAAGTGAAAGTGTTTTGTTTGTTGGGCCAAGTGCGCCGGCTACAAAATGCGGTTTGTCAGAAAATTTTTTATTGAATTCAACCGCAACTTCTTTTGCAATTTTTGCTGATTCAAAATTCAGTTCATAGGCAAGGTCCTGCATTTTATAATCAGCCTGGGATATTCTGTTAGCATTAAATGTGTTGGTTTCTATAATATCGGCGCCGGCAGAAAAATATTCCCGGTGAATTTCTTTAATTATTTCCGGCTTAGTTATAGAAAGTAAATCATTGTTTCCTTTAAGATCGTGCGGATAATCTTTAAATCTTTCGCCCCTAAAATCTTTTTCAGTTAATTTATACCGCTGAATCATTGTGCCCATTGCACCATCAATTACAAGAATTCGTTCGGTTAATAATTTTTTGAACGTTTCAATTGTTGTTTTCATACTCTCTCTATTATTCTTCATTTTTAATTTCACTTTATCAAACGATATAATCTCTACAGATCACTTCATCGTTTTGGCTTTTTATACTGACCGCGTAAGTTATTTTAAAATAAAAAAACCTCTGTCAATGAAATGAAGAGGCTGATATCAATCTTCATCTCATCTTTCCCCCGGATAACCGAGGGCAGGATTTAGCACCCGACGTTCCGATAAACTTGTCATCAGACAAATATAATCGAAACCGGCTGCTACGGCATCAGCGGGCCTGTTCCCTACGCCGTTCTTGATAAGACATTTAATATAAAAGAACTAATAAAATCCGGCCTAAATATATAAATTATAATTGCTTTGTCAATGAGATACACATCATACTAAAACCAATTACAATACATCTTTAAAACTCGTTTAAATATAGCTAAATTGCTTTGCCTAAAAAACAAAGGATTTTATTTATGATAGTTGTTACCGGCGGCGCGGGATTTATCGGCAGCGCCATTGTTTGGAAGCTTAACCAGATGGGAAAAACCAACATTATAATTGTTGATGAGTTAGGAAAAGATGAAAAATGGAAAAATATGGTTGGATTAAAATATGATGACTTTGTAAATAAACTTGAATTTATAGAACAAATTCTGGATGATGTTATTCCTTACAACCTCGATGCAATAATCCATATGGGCGCAAACTCTTCTACTACTGAACGGGATGCCGACCATTTAATGGATAATAATTATAACTATACCAAGGAACTTGCAAAATATTGCGTGGAAAAAAACATCCGGTTTATTTATGCCTCTTCTGCCGCCACATACGGAGATGGCAGTTTAGGATTTGATGATGATGAATCGAAAATTGAAACTTTGCGTCCATTAAATATGTATGGTTATTCTAAACAGCTTTTTGATTTGTGGGCAAAACGAAACAGCATTTTAGATAGAATTGTTGGAATAAAATATTTTAATGTTTATGGTCCAAACGAATATCATAAAGGAGATATGCGCTCTGTTGTGCATAAAGCATTTGAGCAGGTCCGTGATACAGGAAAAGTCAGACTGTTCAAATCTTTAAATCCAGCATATAAAGATGGAGAACAAATGAGGGATTTTGTTTACATTAAAGATGCTGTTGACATGACTCTTTATTTCCTCGAGAACCCGGATAGGAATGGAATATTTAATGTTGGGGCCGGTAAAGCAAGAACCTGGAATGATCTTGTGGTTTCTTTATTCGATGCAGTGGGTAAGCCGGTTAATATAGAATATTTTGATTTGCCTTCACATCTTGCAGAAAAGTATCAGTACTTCACTGAGGCCAATCTTTCAAAAATAAGAACTGCTGGTTATAAGAAATCAACTACAGAGCTGGAGGCGGGAGTTAATGATTACGTGAAAAATTATCTGCTTAAAAATTCATTTCTGGGTTATTAAAACAATTTAAATTAAGAGTGAGTTTTAAATATATTTAAATACTCACTCCTGGTTTTAATCCTATATAAAAGGGTCCTCTTCTTCGTCATCATCTAACAAATCTTCATCATCGTCTATGTCAAAATCATCATCAAAGATATCTTCATCATCTTCGGGTTCTTCATCAAGAAGATCATCCTCTTCTTCCTCGTTGTAGTAATCATCTTCATCTTCGGAATCATCATCTTCTTCATCTTTCTTTTTCTTTTTAGCAGCAAAAAGTGAGTGGGTTCCAAAAATGGATTCATTATTAATTGCAAATGGATTTTCGTTATCATCAACTATTTGCAAGTTTAGCTCATTCTGTTCCATTAAAATTTTTCTCCGATAAATCTTTATAATTACATGTGTTAATTTATAAGTGTACAATAAATCTGCAAATAGAAAAATAAATTTCTTAAAAATATTTATTTATTTATTTGCAGGAAGAACATATGTTGCTTTAGTATATTAATCATCAGCATAAATTATTACAATACAATTTTATGAAACTTGCAACTCTTTGTTACGTAACAGACCGGAAAACGGATTCAACATTAATGCTTCATCGTGTAAAAAAGGCAAATGATTATCACGAAGGAAAATGGAATGGTCTTGGGGGAAAATTTGAACAGGGAGAATCCCCCGAAGAATGTGCTATTAGAGAAATTGAAGAAGAGTGCGGCTTAAAAGTTAAATCTGTTAAAATGAAGGGCTTTATTACTTTCCCTTTGTTTGATGGAAAAGAGGATTGGTATGTGTTTCTATTTGCCGCTGATGACTTTGAGGGAAATCTGATTGATTCGCCGGAAGGTAATCTTAAGTGGATTAAAAATGAAAAGCTTACTGAATTAAATCTTTGGGATGGGGATAAAATTTTTATTCCATGGTTGTTTCAAAATAAATTTTTCAGCGCAAAGTTCAATTATGAAAATGGAAAGTATATCAGTCATGAAGTATCTTTTTATTAACCATCCAATTACCAAAAAACAATAGTTGACAACACACAAGCATTACGCTTAATATATTGTACATCACTCGTTTGTTTTATCCCTTTAATTATCAGTAATTTTAAAGCGCCAAATATCTATCATTATTGATTTAACTATCCCGGCAATTATTTCAGGGAGAGATGGCGTGCCGATCACAATAGAAGCTTCGAACAGACGTTTACCGCCTAACTTAACGTTAACCCAAAATATTATTCATTTTATAAAGAAAAAAATAATTTTTATACACAGGTTTACTGTTTAGTATTGAATGTACTTTGTTGCGGAGAGAGGATTTTAGATTTGTAAAAACCCCGTTTAAAGGAACATAAGCTTTATACAAAAAGTAACAAAATATTTTTATTGATATAATCTCTAACATTTAATAACAAAATATAGGTGTGTAAAATGAAAAAGTTGTATTTGGTTTTTTTCGTACTTCTGGCGTTTGGTTTTACACAAACCACACAGGCTCAGTTTTTTGATAAGCTGAAAAAAAAGACTGAAGAAAAAATTAAAAAAGAAGGTGAAAAAAGAGTTGAAGATAAAATAAATAAAGGAGTAGAAAAGGGGTATGATGAGGTTGAAAAGCAGGTTGAAGGATCGGGTGATGATCCGGAACAAAATGAAAATGCCGGCAAAGACAATCAACAAAATAAAGATGAATTAAAGACTGATAATGAAAAAGATTCTAACAATAATAACCCGCAGGAAGATCCAAAGTTTGTTGCAAGCTCTAAATATGATTTTGTACCCGGCGAAAAAATAATTCTCTTCGATGATTTTAGTCAGGATGCTGTTGGTGATTTTCCAGCATTATGGACAGCCAATGCTCCGGGTGAAATTAATTCTTTAAGCATTGCGCCAGGGAACTGGTTTAATCTAAACAGTACAGATGGAAATTATTTTTTACTAAAAGATGTAGATTTTCCAAAGAACTTTATTATTGAGTTTGATATTGTTCCTAAAAAAACCGGTGGACGTATTGCAGCAGGACTTTTGCTTTATGGTGAAGATAAACATAAAGAGATGGATAACAACGCTCACCCGGGTAATGGCGGAATAATGATATCCATCGAAAGAGAGAATTGGAACACCTGGGGATATAAAACGGGAGAAAAGGATCTCATCACCGGAAAATCTACGGTTAAACCAGTTGTAGCAGAAAAAGTAAATCATGTTATCATCTGGGTTCAAGGCAGAAGACTTAGAATTTATCATGAACAGGCTAAGGTTCTTGATATGCCCACCAATATTTATGATGGAGTTAAACTTAATCGGCTGTGTTTTAGATTGAGCAGAGGTGCTTCGTCCGGTTCATATATATCAAACTTAAGAATTACTGATGCTGCACCGGATATGCGAAGTAAACTGCTTACTGAGGGTAAATTGGTTAGCTATGGAATTTACTTTGATGTAAATAAAGATGTGGTAAAACCAGAATCTTATGGAACAATTAAGGAAATCTCAACCGTGCTTACTGAAAATCAAGCGGTTAAAATTAAAATTGTTGGTCATACAGATTCAGATGGTGATGATAAGTCAAATCTGGATTTATCTAAACGAAGAGCCGCAGCAGTTAAAAATGTTTTGGTAAAAGAGTTTGGAATTGATGCCGCAAGAATTGAAACCGATGGCAAAGGAGAAAGCCAGCCTGTTGCGGCAAATGACACCGCGGCAAATAAAGCTCTTAATCGAAGAGTTGAGTTTATAAAACTTTAATAAGTATTTACTCTCTTAAAAAAGGTTTTTAAAATGAAAAATATTTTTATTTTCTTTCTATTAATCTGCTCCTTCCATGGATTTGCACAATCCGGAATGTATTTTCTTAATCAACTTCCATCACCGCCAAAATCAACTTGTATTACAGACACTACAACAATGGATAATTATCACTCGCAGCTTGAGATCGTAACAAGACAATTAGATTCTTTATGTGCACTAAGAAAGGAAGCGCTGGAAGAACGGATCAATAAAGTAAAGCCCGAAGTTGAAAAAGACATCGCTCAAGATTATGGTTTATCCGATACAGATCTTCAGAAATTAAAAAACAAAAAACTAAGTGCTGCCGAGAAAAAAGCTCTTACGGATAAAATGTTAAGAGAAAAAGCTAATATCTCGATGAAGGAGATCGAAAATCTAAAAAAGATGAAAAAGGAGGGCAACAAGGAAGGTATCCGTAACTGGGCAGAGGCTTATCAAACACAAAAGATAAGTGAAATGGTAAGCGGTGATTCGACTAAGACTCCTGAAATGATTGAGTTTGAAAATAATCTTGCTAAGAACAAAGAACTTAATAATTTAATGCAAGAACAAAAGCAGCTCCTGGATAGAATTGCGGCTGTTGATAAACGCATTACTAACAAAATGATGGAGTTTAATAAAGAAGATTCTATCCAAACAGAAATTCTTAATAAAAATATTGCGCCTTTAGAGAAAATGCTGACTGATGATTATCTAACCAACGATCAACAGCAGACTATTTACATGAAGATTGCAACTCATCGTTTGAATTATTGTAATAAAATTTCTCCAATGTACATGGATATAATAAAAGATTTAAGGACATCCACAGAGCCGCTAATACCAACGTACGATAGACTTGAAGTCGTTAACGCTGAAATCAATGCAAAAACGCTTGGCATAAAAGAGTGGCCGATTGATCCGGGATTAATGCAGCTGGAAGCAGTTAGAAGCCTTGCACACGCAATTGCTGGTGTTTTTAAATACACAATTGTTCCACCAAAATTAGATTGATTAAAATCGGGCTGGCATCAATCCATTAAGGGATAGATTATGAAACAAATTATTTTAGTTTTTATTATCATTTTGTTTTGTACTGCGTTATTTGCACAGAAAGATTTGACTCCTCAGCAAATCAAAAACAAAATGACACAAATTAGAGAAAATACAGATTGGTCCGATCCTGTCGCTTCAAAAAAAGCTAATGAAGAAATTAAAACGCTTTCCAAACAACTTATGATGTCCAGAGTCAACAACAATCCAACCAATCAAACTGATTCTGTTCACGCCGAAATACAAAAGGAAAATATTGAAGCTATTTCAGATCAGTGGAACCAGATAATGGAAGCCTCTAAGTATGGAAAGAATGCGGATATACTTCTTGGCAAACCGATAAGAGAAGAAATAGTTGAAGCGTACAGAGAAGACGAATCGCCTAAAAATATTACTCCTGAGTTTTTTAAGGAAATGAATATTCTGGTTCTTGATATGTCTATTCCAACTGTCCAGCGCACAATAGATGTAATGCAAAATTATAAAGGCATTGAGATTCTGATAATTACATCCGGGAAAAACAACACCTCTGTTAATCTGGGTGAAATTTTAAAAAAGGCTGCAAAATTTCCTTTAAAGGAATTATACGTTATTAATTTTGGTCAGTTTGTATCAAGTATTCCTAAAGAAATTAATCAATTTAAAAATCTATCCACGCTGGCATTGTTTAACAATAATCTTAGTCAGTTACCAGATACAAAAACTTTTGCATCAAAACTTGATTCACTTTTTATTGATATGAACCCTATTAATTCTTTATTCCCTGCTATTGGTTCAATGAAAAATTTAAAAAAGTTGGGTATTGCAAAAACTTCTATCTCAGATGCAGAAATAAAGGAGATTGAAAAATTACTGCCCAATTGTGAGGTAACAATAAAATGAAAACTCGTTATTTGATTTTATTTATTTTAATATCCACGATTGCCGGCAATATCTTTGCACAAAAAACACAGTTTTATATAAAGGCTACTGTCGGAGGACTTTATCCAAAAGAAATTGAAGGACTTCCAGCTTATTTTGCAACATTATTTGACAATTATTTAAAAGAAAAATATTCGTGTACTATTGTTTTAACAACTTCAGATGTGGGGTCTTTACTTGGTTGGGAAAGACAGAGACAATTATTGGGCTCGGGTTCTGAGGAAGCAATCAAAAGTTTAAGCGAGGCATTAGGCGTGGATTATTTAGTTAGCTTTGAAGTATCCGTGGCTGTTGGTGAAAAGTTTATTGTAAACGGTACAATTATTCCAATGCGGGTTAAGCCCGTCTTCCCGCTGGTTAAGGCATCAGCATATAGTAATTATTCAAAAAATTCATTTGATCAGATTGATGCAAATTTAAAGGAGGTTGCACAAAAACTTATTGATGGACTAAAGAAAATTGAAATCTGTCCATTTAAAGGAGAGATAACAGCAAAAGTAGTAAGCACAAAAAAGGATGATCAAACTGAACAATATCCTGTTTATTGCAATGGAATTGACGGCTATTATAAGAAAACCACAATCATTAATAATTATTCGGAACTTGACTGGACGTTACAAAAAGTTGCCCGTAATAGTTCGACCGGGAATGTGAAAATTAATATATCCGAAGAATTAAAAATTGATGAAGATAACCCATGTTATGAGTGCTCACCGCGAAAGCAAGGACACAGAAGCTTCTTTGAAAAAACAACAACATATTCAGATATTAAAGGATTATCCAACGAAAGCGAAAGCAAAGGAATTAAGGTTGATGATGCGCGTTGCTATCTCACTTTTCTTGACGATGGTACTTATACAATCAGAGTAACAGCGGCTTCAAAACAGGGAGATAAAAAAACAATCAAAGAAACATCTGCACAAGGTATTTGTGATAACATTATTGAATCACCTGAAAGAACAAATAATAAAATAGATGCCGGTCTAAATGAAATATGGGGACCGTTTAAAGGGAATGCACAGGATAGGATCTTATCACACAAGGATACTGTCTCAAAAACAAATGCCGCCGGAGAAGAAGTAACAATAACATATGAATTTAATTTAAGAAGAGATTAATTATTTAATTTAAGTCATCATTTATGAAAAACATTTACAAACATATTCTTTGGTGGTTTGCTTTTCCTTTTGTTGGAATTCTTAATGGCGTTTTACGAGAAGCAACTTATAAAAAATTAGTTGGCGATCTTCCGGCACATCAAATTTCAACTGTAACGGGAGTTGTTTTCTTTGGAATAATTTTCTATCTCATTTTCAAAAAATGGAAAATTGAATCTGCTAAGCATGCTATTTTTATTGGACTAATCTGGTTGTGTTTAACTATAGTATTTGAATTTGGTTTTGGTCATTACATAATGGGAAATTCCTGGGAAAAACTTTTGCATGATTATAACCTTGCGGCGGGCAGAGTTTGGGGTTTATTTTTAGTATGGTTATTAATAGCGCCTTATCTTTTCTATAGATTCTTAAACAAACAAAAAGCCTGATGCAAAAAGAGCTCTGTAATTTTTTCCCGACTTCTAAATCTCTTAGAAAATGGTTTGAAAAAAATCATAATAAAGAAAAAGAATTGTGGATTGGATTTTATAAAGTTTCAACAGGAAAACCATCTGTTACCTGGTCCCAATCTGTTGATGAAGCCCTTTGTTTTGGATGGATTGACGGGATAAGAAAAGGTATTGATGAAGAAAGTTATTGTATCAGATTCACTCCAAGAAACCCTAAAAGTAACTGGAGCGCTGTTAATATTCAAAAAGTTGAGTGTCTTACACAGCTTGGCTTGATGAAGCCGCAAGGGCTAAAAGCATTTGGTTTTCGGGAGGATAAAAAGTCAAGAGTTTATTCTTATGAAAATCTATCCGTTAGTTTTAATAGCTCCTTTAAGAAAAAATTTAAAGCAAACAAAAAAGCATGGCAATATTTTGTTTCAACTTCACCTTCTTATCAAAAAATTACTACTCGGTGGGTGATGAGCGCAAAACAGGAAGCGACAAGATTAAAAAGACTAGAGGAATTAATTCGTGATTGTGCTGAAGGCAAAAAAATTAAAGCAATGAATTATGGAAATAAAAAATGAGCATACCTTTTCAAATTATCGACTGGAATAAAATTCCAAAGGAAATTCACCAGGGAAAAACAGGAACTTCTTTTTGGCAAACAATCAATTATCCAGGGTTGCGCATTCGTATTGTGGAATACGAGGCTGGCTATTTGGCTGATCATTGGTGCAAGAAAGGACATATTGTTTATTGCCTTGAGGGTGAGGTTTTAAATGAACAGGAAAATGGCGAGAAACATCAGCTTAAACAAGGAATGACTTACATCGTTTCTGATAATCTAAGCAGTCACCGTTCCTATGCAAAAGAAAAAGTAAAACTACTGATTATTGATGGTGATTTTTTAAAATAATTTTTCAGATTACTTTACGATTACAAAATTGTTTGTCCGTTTTAAATATCGATTACACCTTTTCTAAAAACTTTATAATTGCTTCATTAACTTCTTTTGGGTTTTCAATTGGGCTCATGTGTCCGCTATTTTTTATTAAAACAAAATCTGAGTCTTTTATTTTTTCTGCCATAGGTTTCATAACGGAAGGAGGTGTAAGGGCATCAAACTCCCCGCAAAATATAAGTGCTGGAATTTTAATTTTACTTAAATATTCTGTTGTATCATTTCTTCCCATCATTGCAAGTAAAGATCCTTTTACACCAACCGGATTAAATGCTGTGGATTTTGTAATTCGGTTTTCAAATTCATTTTTATTATTCTGTTTGAAATTTTCGCCAAAGCAGTTTGTTACAAAATCTTTTGTAAACGGAGCGAGTCCTTCTGAATTAATTCTTTTAATTGCCGCTGCCCGTTTTAATTTTCCTTCGTTCCCGTCTGCATCTGCTCTCGTATCACAAAAAATTATAGCAGAAAACTTATCCTCAAACTTTTCTACTGCTCTTAAAGCAATATAGCCGCCCATTGAAAGTCCGAATAAAACAGGTTTCACCAGTTTTAATTCGTCAATAATCGTTTCCAGATCATCAACAAAAGATTCCATTGTAAACTGTCCCTGGCCGGCAGGTGATTCGCCAAGTCCACGAATATCATACGCCACACAAAAATATTTTTCCTTAAGTAAATCTATTTGAGATTGCCACATTGTGCTATCGTAAGGAAAACCATGAACAAATATTATCGGTTTATTTTTATTGTTTCCTTCCAGGTTAACAGACAATCCATCTATAATTTTTTTCATAATTTTTCCTTTTTAAATCATTAATTATTTTAAGTGAAATTTAATTCATTAAAGCTTATTATTCACATAAGAAAATAAAATAATTGTCTTGTCTTATCAACTTTTGTGTTTTCATATTTTACGGCAAAATTTTTATGCCACTAAATCTTAAAAGCACCGAATTATTAATAAAATGAAAATAGCATTTGTTACAACAGAATGCGTTCCTTACGCAAAAACAGGCGGACTTGCAGATGTTGCAGGTTCACTTCCAAAAGCATTGGAAAAACTTGGCTGCGAAGTAAAGATTTTTCTTCCAAAATATAATTCAATTGATGAATTAAAATTTGGACTGCGTTATAACTGGGAAATTGGAGAAATGATTGTCCGCATAAATGGCATTGATCGTTCTGTGCATTTACATCAGGCTAAACTTCCCGGTTCAAACATAGAAGTAAATTTTATTGATTGTCCGCATTACTTTTCCCGAAATGCAATTTATACAGATAACATGGATGAAGATGAACGGTTTATCCTTTTTAGTAAAGGTGTTCTTGAAACTTTGCAAAGATTTGGCTGGTCGCCGGATATAATTCAGTGTAATGATTGGCAGACAGGACTTATTCCTCTTTTTATAAAAGATAATTATAACTGGGATCGGATGTTTGATCAAACCGCAACAGTATTTACAATCCATAATATTGGATATCAGGGAAGGTTTTCTAAATCAACATTGTTTGCTGCAGAAATCCGCGGTGAACTATTTTATCCCAACGGTCCGGTAGAGTTTGAAAATTCAGTATCCTTTATGAAAGCTGGAATTGTTTTTTCTGATATCATTAATACTGTAAGCAACAAATATTCACACGAAATTTTAACCGAAGAATATGGAGCCGGACTTCACAATGTTTTGAGAGTGCGCAAAGAAGATGTTTTTGGAATTTTAAACGGTGTCGATTATGAGGAATGGAATCCCGAGACGGATAAATTTCTTCCGTACAAATTTTCAATAAAAGATCTATCGGGAAAAACTAAAAATAAAAAATTTCTTATGGATCATTTTCATCTTCCATTCGCAGAAGAAAGGCCTTTGATCGGGGTCGTTTCCAGGCTAGTAACACAAAAAGGATTTGATATTTTTTCTTCTGCAGTTAATGATTTAATGAAACTTGATGCACAGTTTATAATTCTTGGCAGCGGTGAAGATAACTACGAAACTTTTTTTCGAGGACTGCCTAATCATTTTCCCGGTAAGATTGGTACTTATATCGGATACAATAATGAACTTTCGCATCTTATTGAAGCTGGTGCCGATTTATTTTTAATGCCTTCCCGATACGAACCCTGCGGATTGAACCAGATATACAGTCTAAAATATGGAACGGTTCCTGTTGTAAGAAAAACCGGCGGTCTGGCAGATACTGTTAAAGATTGGGATGAAGAAAATCATTATGGATTTGATCATGGAAATGGATTTTCTTTTTATGATTATTCAAGCTATGCTCTTTCATCTTCTGTTGAACGGGCAATAAATGTTTTTAAACAAAAAAACATATGGAAAAAGATTCAGCACAACGGAATGAAACTTGATTTTAGCTGGAAAAAATCTGCCGAGAAGTATTTGGAGCTTTATAAATTAGCAATGGAGAAAAGGAATTATTAATGGTTTGTTACGTTGATTGTAAATGATAAAGATGTAAAAAAACTAATATCATCTTTTAAAATCTTTTCAGAGATAAAAAAGCAATATGGTGTTCCGCCTAATTGGAAAAGACCTCAGGGATTTATTTCTTTATCCAGAATAATATTAGAACAGCAGATTAGTCTGGCATCCGCAGAAGCACATTTTAATAAGCTCAATAATTATGTAAAAGAATTCACTCCAAATCAAATCTTAAAACTTTCTGATAAAGAAATGAGAACCTGCCAGATAAGCAGACAGAAAGCCGGATATCTGCGAGAACTTTCGGTTGCAGTTATAAAAAAAAATTTAATTTTTGAAGAGCTTCCCAATTTGAGTGAAGATGAGGTACGAAAAGCACTTACAAAAATAAAAGGCATTGGTGAGTGGACAACTGATATTTATTTAATGTTTTGTCTGCAGTCAAAAGATATATTCCCCCTGGGCGATATTGCACTTATTACAACTATAAAAGAATTAAGCCGAGTAAGAACAAAAGAAGGAATTGCAAAACTTACTAAAAAATGGGAGCCGTTAAGATCTTTGGCTGCATATTTTTTGTGGTACTATTATCTTAAAAAACGAAATAGGCTTTAGTTCAATAAAAATATCTGTCAGGTTTTCTAAAATTTTTTAAATAGCAGAGCCAGTACCCGCGGAATAGATGTCCTATCTTTATTATCAAAATATTCATCCAGGTTAATAAGAGTTAGCCCGTTATTTTTTCCGGCGATAATAAAATCAGAAATATTGTGATTATAACATTTTAATATCTGTGTTCCGGTGTTGGTTTTAAATTTAGCTTTACTCCCGGAATATTGTTTAAATGGATGTAATTCACCAAGGTAAACCTGTCCATCTTTTACTAAAACGCTTGAGACTTTATAAAATATCTTCTCCAGGTCCTCTATATGTTCCAGCACAAGACTAAAAGTTACAAGATCAACTTTTTCATTTAAAAAATTCCACTTCTTTGTAATGTCTGCCCGAACAAACCTTACATTATCCGATTTTATTTTTTGCTTTGCTTTTGCAATCATCTCTTCCGAAAAATCAACCGCTGTTAGATGCTTTGATCTGGTTGCAAGCCATTGTGTGTTTTTTCCTGTGCCGCAACCTATTTCCAGGCAATTATCAATTTTATTTTTAGCTAAAGTTTTTCTTATAGCTATTGCTTCTATATCGCGGGTTTTATTTTCATTTGTATCATATTGTTCTGACCAAATGTTATACGCTGTTTTTATATCCATAAAATTTGCTGCAAAAATTTTTTAGTTAATTAATTAAAACTAATAAATATTTATTTTGATTTTAACAACCCCCTATTTATCAAACAATCTGCTCCCTGCTATATCTCGTTCTGTATTGAATTGGTGACAATCCTGTTATTCTTTTGAATGTTGTTCTAAATGCTTTGATATCTGTATAGCCGGCTTCAAACATAACTTCATTCACATTTTTTCTTCCAGTCTCAAGATTCTTTTTTGCAGCTTCTATTTTAACACGTTGTACATACTCTACTACAGTATTAGAGGTTGCTTTCTTAAATCTTCGCTCAAGATTTCTTCTGCTAAGTGCAACCATAGTTGCAATCTGATCAACAGTTGTTTTCTTAGCAAAGTGATTCTCAATATATTCCTGTGCTTTTTTTATAGGTTCGTCTTCATGATCTTTTTGTCCGATAAATATTGTAAAAGGTGATTGGCTGTTTCTCTGTATATCAATCTGGAATGCTTTTGAACAGAAAACCGCAGTATCTCTGCCAGCAAATTTTTCAACAAGATATAAAACAAGATTTAATGATGAATATGCACCACCACTGGAATAAATTCCGTTTTCATCTGTAATGATTTTATCTTCAAGCAGATTTACAGCCGGAAACATTTTACGAAAAGCATTTGCGGCAAGCCAGTGTGTTGCAATGTTTCTTTGATTTGCCAACCCGGTCGATGCAAGCAGAAATGCACCAAGACAAAGAGATGCAACCTCTGCGCCTTGTTTATATTGATTTACTATCCACGGAATAAAATCTTTGTTCTGTTCAATTGCTTTTAAAAGATCTCCATACATTGCCGGTATAATAATTAGATCAGTTTTTGTAATATCGGAGAACTTTTCAGTTGTGATTGTATAAAGTCCATCATTTAATTGAGAAGTCTTTGAATATCCGGCAAGATGAATTTCAAACATTGGTTGATTTCCTATGCTTGATAGGTATTGATTCGCTTCAGTAAAAACCTGTCTTGGTCCTTCGATATTTCCGAGTATTGCCCCTTGTGAAACCAGGATTGTAATATGTTTCATAATTTTTCTTGATTGTTAATCGATATTGTATCATAAAATTATGAAACCAAATTGTCGCATTCAACCCTTAAGAATGCCGTAATTAACCCCTTTGATTTTTAATTAATCATATTATTTTTACCGGACATTTATCGTTAACAATCAATATTTTGTTATTATATACAATTAAATTATAACAACAATTGTTGAAATCCGATTGTAAAATACAAGTTATTTTTTTTAATCATTTTTGAAATGAGTATGAGTTGAACATTTTAAATTCGTTCTAATTAACTAATAAAAAAGAGAGGCAAACATGAAATCAATCAATCCCTATTTAAACTTTCCCGGAAATACGGAGGAAGCTTTCAATTTCTATAAGAAAGTATTCGGCGGAGATTTTCTCGGTGGTGTTTTTAGATTTAAAGACACTCCTGATGCAGACAAGTTGAGCAAAAGTGATCAGGAAAAAGTTATGCATGTTGCTTTGCCTTTGGGTCCCAATAATATGCTTATGGCAACCGATGCACTTCCATCTATGGGATTTAACGTAACATTTGGCAACAATTTTTATATCTCCATTCATACTGATAGCAGAGAAGAAGCTGATAAACTTTTTAATGGTCTTTCTGACGGCGGTAAAATTGAAATGCCAATGTCTGATCAGTTTTGGGGTGATTATTTTGGTTCATTAGCGGATAAGTTTGGTGTTCGTTGGATGGTAATCTATTCTACGCCGAAAGAAAATCAATAACTAACTGAAATAAATTTTATGAGAAAATTGGTCTTTGCCATCAATATTACGATTGATGGCTTTGCTGATCACACGGCTGGTATTGCCGATGATGAGCTGCATGATTTTTTTACAAATTTTCTGGACACTATAGATGTCACTCTGATGGGCCGTAAGAGTTATCAGCTTATGGAAAGTTATTGGCCTAAAGCTCACGAAGATCCAGACGCAACTAAAAGTACGATTGATTTTGCAGATAAATTTAATGCAATGAATAAAATTGTTTTTTCAAACACCCTTACAGAAGTTAAATGGAAAAATTCCCGGTTAGCCAGTGAAAGTTTGTTGAATGTTGTTTCCGATTTGAAGAATCAAAACGGAAAAAATATATCCGCCGGAAGTCTGAGCATCGCTAACCAATTATTAAATGCAAATCTCATTGATGAGTTCTGGTTTCTAATCCATCCGGTTGTTTTAGGAAAAGGTAAAAAATTGTTTGATGAACTGGATATAAAAAGTCAGTTTCAATTAGTTGATATCACAAAATTTAATTCGGGTGTGGTGGTTCTCCATTACAAAAACCCAAATTGATTTTTACTTTTAAGCAAAAATAAAAGGAATTTATAATGCAAAAGATAACTCCACATTTATGGTACGACAAAGAAGCCAAAGAAGCGGCAGAGTTTTATTGTTCACTTTTTCCAAATTCAAAAATCACAAACATAACTACATTGCATAATACCCCTTCGGGAGATGCCGATATTGTTTCATTCGATCTTTTAGGACAAAAATTTATGGCGATAAGTGCCGGACCTTTTTTCAAACTAAATGAATCAATTTCTTTATTTGCGTATTGCGAGTCTGATGAAAACATTGAAAAACTATATAACAAGTTATGCGAAGGTGGAAAAGTAATATTCCCGCTTGATAAATATGACTGGAGTCCGAAATATGCATGGGTTGTGGATAAGTTTGGTTTATCGTGGCAGCTTGATGTTGAGAAAATAAATAATCAGCAAAAAATCTTGCCCGCACTTTTATTCGTTAATGATAAAGTATTAAAAGTTAAAGAAGCTGCGGAATTCTATTGCTCCGTTTTCCCAAATTCAAAAGTATTGATGGAATATCCGTATGATAAATCTGCTGGCTTGCCGGATGGATCTTTGCTTTTTGCTCAGTTCAGATTATCGGATTATCTTTTTAACGCAATGAGCGGACAGGGTGAACATAAGTTTGATTTTAACGAGGCAATTTCTTTTATGGTAAACTGCAAGACACAGGAGGAAATAGATTACTACTGGGAAAAACTTTCTGCAGTTCCTGAAGCAGAACAATGCGGTTGGTGCAAAGATAAATTTGGGGTATCCTGGCAAATAGTTCCAGCCACGCTGGGTGAAATGATGAGCGAAGGTACGCGAGAACAGATTGATCGCCTTACACAAACATTTTTGCCAATGGAGAAATTTAATATTGCTGAACTGGAAAAAGCATATAAGGGCAATTAATAATTAACAACGCATAATGCACAAAGAATTTTCAATTCAACAATAAAACAATGTAACAATCGAATTAAAGAATAAAAAAGAGAGGCATTAAACAATGGATAAAACAAAAATCACTATTGAAACAATTATATCAGCAGACACAAAAAAAGTTTGGGAATACTACTCCGCACCTGAACATATTACAAAATGGAATTTCGCTTC
>DASVGS010000410.1:0-2774 GCA_036379435.1 Ignavibacteriaceae bacterium | reverse complement strand
TTAATCTTTCCAAACTCTGTGGTTGATTCTTCATCGTCACCAAGTTCATCCTGCAGAATTTTTATTTGTTCTTGTATAATAAACTTTCGCTGCGTCTTTGCTATGTTTTCCTGAACCTTGTTATCAATCTCTTTTTCAATTTTTAAAATATCAATTTCAGAATTAAGCACTTTTATAACTTCATAGTATTGTTCTTTTAAATTGTATTTGGAAAGTATATTCTGTTTTATCTCTATGGACTGATTAATATTTGCAGCAGCATAAAAAACTTTTCTATCGGGTTCTTCAATGTTATCAAATGCAGCAATAGTTTCATTCGGAACGTTGCGACTGATCTTAACATAATCTTTAAACAATTGTGTCATCTGTCTTACCAATGCATTCATTTCATGATCAATCAGTGTTTCAGGAATTATCACTTCAATCTTACCTTCAAAAAATTCCCTGCGATCCGTAAAGTTTATAATTCTCGCTTGCAATAATCCATCAACTAAAATTTTAAGTAAACCGTTAGGCAGTTTTAGTATTTGTACTATCTTTGCAACTGTTCCTTCAAGATAAAAATCTGCAGGTGTCGGATCTTCAATACTTGATTTTTTTTGTGTAGATAGAAAAATGTACTTTGTATTTTCTAAAGCATAATTTGCAGCATTTATTGATTGCTCACGACCCACAAGAACCGGAAAAATCATATACGGAAAAATTACAATATCTCTTAATGGCAGAATTGGTAATACTGATGGAATTTCATCAACAAGATTATTTTCTTTGTTTATTTTATTAACTGACTCACTACTTTTGCTCAATTTCTCTCCTTATTTTCACTCAATTTTATGCGCAAATATACCCAAATAGCAAGGTGCTATCAAGGAATGTAAAATGCACAATTGTAGATGTGTGATGCAGAGTTTTTATATTTGCATCAAAAAAAAGAGTAAATATGATTAAAGACATTTTGGAGATTGCAGAAATTGCCGGGGAAATTATCCGTGATGGGTTTGGTAAAAATTTTCAAATCGAATATAAAACCAATGAAAAAAATCTTGTTACGGAAATAGATAAAAAATCTGAGAAAGCTATTATTGATTTTATTTCAAAAAAATATTCGTCACATAATATTCTTACCGAGGAATCGGGTGAGCACAACAAAAACTCCGAGTATCTTTGGGTTATAGATCCGCTTGATGGAACAACAAACTTTGCTCACGGTTTACCGATCTTTGCTGTATCAATTGGAGTGCAAAAAAAGGATGAAACGATAGCTGGAGTAGTTTATGATGTTATGCAAAATATTTTTTACTCGGCAGAAAAGGGGAGTGGTTCATTTGCAAACGATAAGAAAATTAAAGTTAGCAATAATGATAAAATTGGTTTGGGAGTTTTAGTTACCGGATTTCCATACAATGTTACTGATAATCCGGATAAAGCTTTTGAAAGATTTGAATCATTAACAAAGCAGGCACGAGCTGTACGACGACTTGGTTCCGCTGCAATAGATTTTTGTTATGTTGCCAGTGGAGTATTTGATGGTTTTTGGGAAGTATCTCTTCATCCCTGGGATATTTGTGCAGGTAAATTAATTGTTGAGGAAGCCGGAGGAATTGTAACTGATTTTATCGGGAACGAAATAAATATTTTCACAAAGCAGATTTTGGCAAGCAACAAAAAAATCCATCAACAGGTTATTGATGGTTTAAAAGTTTAAATATTTTGTCTTTGCGAGGAGTACTCGACGAAGCAATCTCAACATTAGTACAGATTGCTTCACCCCGATAAATCGGGGTTCGCAATGACAATCGCATAATTAATTTACCGGTACGGATCTATCTAAACTCTGATACATCTGTTCTATAAGATCCTGGTATCTTTCCTCAACATACTTACGTTTAATTTTTAAGCTTGGGGTTATCTCACCGGATTCTATACTAAATGGTTTATCGAGTAAAACAAATTTTCTAACTTTTTCATAGTTGGCAAGCTTTTTCTGAAATTGATCCATTTCCTTATCAAGCATTTTATAGATTTGTTCATCACGAACTAAATCTTCCACTTTATCATAAGGTATTTTATGTGAATCAGCATATTCTTTAACAGCATCAAAATCAGGAACAATAAGCGCAGTTAAAAACATTCTTCTATCACCAATCAAAACAAACTGATCTATATATTTGCTTGCAAGGAACATGCTTTCGATTGGATTTGGTGCAATATATTTACCGGCAGATGTTTTAAATAAGTGTTTCTTTCTATCAGTTATCATCAGGAACCCATCACCATCAAATACACCAATATCTCCTGTGTAAAGCCATCCATCTTTAATGGTTGCTTCAGTTTCTTTTTTATTTTTGTAGTAACCTTGCATAATGTTTGGTCCTCTTGCAAGTATTTCTCCATCCGATGCGATTTTTATTTCAACACCGGGGAATGGCTTACCTACTGTGCCAAATTTAAAATCTTCAACACGGTTTGCTGCAATTACCGGAGATGATTCCGTTAAACCGTAACCTTCAACTATAATAATTCCAATTGCTTCAAAAAACTTTCCAAGATATAATGGCAGTGCCGCTCCACCGGAAATGAAAAATCTTAAATTGCCGCCGGTTTTTTCTCTAAGCTTACTAAAGACGAGCTTATCTGCAAGCTTATGTTTTAATCCAAATGACAATGGGATATTGCCTTTCTTTTTATACTCAGCATATCTTACTCCAACATCCATTGCCCAGTAAAATATTTTTTGTTTTTTCAATGGCTGACTATCAATATTTTTAATGATC
>DASVGS010000409.1:0-18242 GCA_036379435.1 Ignavibacteriaceae bacterium | reverse complement strand
GCATCAGGCATGTATGGAACGCCCGGATATTTAAATGATATTTACACAAAAGCAGAGCTGGAAAATAATTTGATTCCAACTGAATTTGTTTTGTACCAGAACTATCCAAATCCATTTAACCCGAGCACAAAAATCAGCTGGCAGTCTCCATTAAGTGGTTGGCAAACTTTAAAAGTTTATGATATTCTTGGGAATGAAGTTGCTACTTTAATTAACGAATATAGAAATGCTGGAAGTTATGAGATTGATTTTAACCCAGCATCAAGTATCAATAACCTGCCTGCCGGTAGGCAAGGTCCAGCATCAGGCATCTATTTCTATCAATTAAGAGTTGGAGATCCTTCGACAGGCTCAGGACAAGGTTTTGTAGAAACTAAAAAAATGATTCTGTTAAAATAATTTTTTTCCCTACCGATGCCTTTTAACCTGTCTTTTAATCGAGGACAGGTTTTTTATTTAATAATTTACTTAAAAATTACGGTGCAAAATTTACAGAATTGGATGTTAATTCTTTCCTGCATTACAACCCTTACAAGTCCAAATTGATAATAAAGCGTCTTCCTTAAGTATGCTGCTATGGTATTTTAATTGCAGCAGAAAATTTATCTAATAAACCATTTGTGAAAGAGGCAACATATGCAAAAATTTTATTCGTTAGTTCTCAATTTTGTATTATTTCTCTGTTTTAATTCTTCAGCTCAAAACACATATTATGTTTCTGAAAGCGGGAACAACAATGACAACGGATTAACTCCTCAGACTGCATTTGCAACACTTCAACACGCTGCTGACCTTGTTTCTTCAGGAGATTCTGTCTTAGTGCTTAATGGAAATTATATTGGATTTGATATTCGAACAAACGGAAGTCAGAGCTTACCAATAGTTTTCAGAGCAATTGAAAATAATGTTGTAATTGATGAACCAAATTCCATTACACCGGACGGAATAAATATTGAAAATGCTAATTGGATTATTATAGATGGTTTTGAAGTAGCGGACCAACCAAGAGCTGGAATAAGAATAGTGCTTTCGAATTTTGTTATAGTCAGAAATAACAACTGCCACAATAATTATCGCTGGGGAATTTTCACGGGATTTACCAACGATATTATAATTGAAAATAATTCCTGCTCATATAGTGAAGATGAACATGGAATTTATCTTTCCAACAGCAGCGACAGAGCCACCATTCGAAATAATCATTCATATAACAATAACGGCTGTGGAATTCATATGAACGGAGATATCTCGATAGGCGGTGATGGAATTATTAGTGATGCGGTTGTCGAAGGAAATGTTATACATGACAATGGATACGGCGGAGGTTCTGCAATAAATATGGATGGAGTTCAAAACTCGAAAATTTATAACAACCTGATCTATAACAACCACGCAACCGGAATAGCGATGTACCAGATTGACGGTGGTGATGCATCCAAGGATAATAAAGTATATAACAATACAATAATTCAACCAACCGATGGACGATGGAATATTTTAGTAACAAATGGTTCCACAGGAAATTCTATATACAATAATATTTTGATTAATCATCATAGCTTCAGAGGAAGCATATCAATTGATGTAGCTTCGATGACTGGATTTACAAGTGATTACAATATCCTTGTTAATCGTTTGAGTGATGATGACGGGAATTCAAATATAACTTTAAGTCAATGGCAAGGGATAGGATATGACACACACTCAATGATCGCAGATTCTGAAGATCAAATTTTTGTCAATCACTCAAATGGAGATTTTCATTTGCTTCTAAATGCACAAGTAGTTGATGCGGGAACTAATTTAGTTCTTCCAACGGTGTTTGAAGATTTGGACAATATTTCAAGACCCCAAGGCAGTGGATATGATATTGGTTGTTATGAATTTACAAATGCGACTTCAGTAGAAGAAAAGAATTTACCCGAAATTTTTAAACTATTTCAAAACTATCCAAATCCGTTTAATCCAAGTACAAAAATCAGCTGGCAGTCGCCGGTCGGCAGTTGGCAAACTTTAAAGGTTTATGATATTCTTGGGAATGAAGTTGCTACATTAGTTAATGAGTATAGAGCTGCAGGTAGTTACGAAGTAGATTTTAATCCAGCATCAAGTATCAATATTCTAGTATCCGGAATTTACTTCTATCGTTTACAAGCAGGAAGTTTTTTTGAAACAAAAAAGATGATACTTTTAAAATAATGTTAATTTTTACTTGTCCGGCTAATCTTTAATTGGTTAGCCGGAAATTAACCACATCTGATTTTATATTATTCAAAAATTATTTCTATAAATATTCTCCTGCTTTATTGCTTTGCTTGTTACGGCTTGCTAATTTATTCTCACAAACTTTCTGATATTATAGCATTTATATCAGGATGATAAATAAATATTTATCGAAAGGATTTAACATGCAATGGAAAGGCAGAAGAGAAAGTTCTAATGTTGAAGACCGACGCGGTATGTCTCCAGGCGGTAAAGGTCTTGTTGGCGGTGGTATCGGAACAATTGCAATTGTACTTGTTGTGCTTCTACTCGGGGGAGACCCAACCTCAATTCTTCAAAATGTTCAGTTAGATAATCAATCCCAAAATACAAATTATACTGAATCCGCACAGGATAAAGAACTTGCACAGTTTGTTGGTGTTGTACTTGCCGAAACAGAAAATGTATGGCACTCAATTTTTAAAGAAGAAGGCTCAACTTATCGTGAACCAAAATTAGTATTGTTCAGCGGATCTGTTCAATCTGCTTGCGGCACAGCAGGCGCTTCCACAGGTCCTTTTTATTGTCCTGGTGATGAAAAACTTTATATCGATCTAAGCTTTTTTGAAGAACTGCAAAAAAGATTTAAGGCCTCGGGTGATTTTGCAATGGCTTATGTAATCGCTCACGAAGTTGGTCATCATATACAAAAGCTTACAGGCGTTATGGATAAAATGGATGAATTGCGTTCACGATTAAGTACAGAAGAGTATAATAAATATTCTGTAAGGTTAGAATTGCAGGCGGATTTTTATGCCGGTATTTGGGCACACTATACAGAGCAGCAGAACTTACTTGAAAGTGGTGATCTTGAAGAGGCATTAAACGCCGCAAGTGCTGTTGGTGATGATAATATTCAGAAACAAGCTCAGGGTTATGTTGTTCCTGAATCATTTACTCACGGAACATCTGCACAGAGAAAAAAATGGTTCTATAAAGGATTTACTTCCGGTGATATAAGACAGGGCGATACTTTTGGCACAAGAGATCTTTAAAGATATGTTCTGTTTGTAGAATTTTTGAACACAGTATTTTTTTACAGTAATTATAATCATAGAATTTCACGGCTCACTGAATTAACAAAATCATTAACTTTTTGAGAGGCATTTCTATGGAACTCCCTAAAAAAATTTCACCTTTCTTATTTGGATTAATTCTTCTTTGTTTCTTTCTCCCATTTGTAAATCTTTCCTGCAGCGGGCAAACAATTATGTCTTTATCGGGATTTCAATTGATAACAGGCACAGAAGTAAAGCAACCTGAAATGTTTGGACAAAATATGATGGGACAAAATAACAACATGGATAAAAAAGAAGAGGAAGTTAGTTCACAGCCAATGGCTCTGTTGGCTTTTATTGCTGCGCTTGCAGCTTTGTTAATTAGCCTGATGAAGAAAAAAACTACCGCACTTATTAATATAGTTATATCTGTGTTGGGAGTTATCTTTTTATTTCTATTAAAATTTAACATTGATGGAGATGCAAAATTAAGCATGTCCGGTCAGGGTATAATTACACTTGATTACCAATTTGGTTATTGGTTTTCGATATTGCTTTTTATTGGAGGGGCAGTGTTAAGCTGGCTGATATTTAATGAAAAACCTCCAAAAGAAAACATAATATCAGAACCGCCGCCCGCAGGAGTATAGTAAAATTTAAAGTGGAGCCGCAAGTAAACGACTCCACTTTTATATTTGTCTCACCAAATATTCATCGATACATCTTTGTTTTAATTGACATCAAAGCTATTTTTTCCGCAAAAAACAAATTGATTATAAATCTTTATTGACAGGAGAGATTATTTGAAATTCAATTTTACGTTAAAGATCAAAAATATATTTCTGATAATTATTTTAATATCAATCCAGCTATTTCCACAGCTTGATTCATCAAAACTAAATAAATATAATCTTGTTGCAGATCAGATTACAAGAAAAACTTTAACTGAAAAACCCGGATACAAATTATTACAGGACCTTTGTGACATTGGACCAAGACTTAGTGGATCAGAAAATTCTTTGCAAGCAATTTATTGGGCTGAAGAAAAATTAAAAAACTTCGGTGTTGATAAAGTCTGGCTTCAGCCGGTTATGGTTCCCCATTGGGAAAGAGGTGATATAGAAACTGCAAAAATAATTAATGGAAAATCCTTAAATGTTCTTTCTCTGGGCGGAAGCATTGCAACTCCTGAAAATGGAATCACAGCAAATGTTATTGAATTAAAAAACTTCAATGAATTAAAAGAGAGACAAAAAGAAGTAAAAGGTAAAATAGTTTTCTTTAGCAGGCCTCTTGATGAAGGTTTGCTTAACACCTTTGCCGGTTATGGAGGTGCGGTTGATCAAAGATTTTATGGTGCTATTGAAGCAGTAAAGTATGGCGCAGTTGCTGTATTGATTCGATCGATTACAACAAAACACGATAACGTACCACATACGGGTGTAATGGGTTATGTTGATTCTCTAAAAAAAATTCCTGCCGCCGCAATAGGTTATTTAGATTCCGATTATCTGCATAATGCTTTAATTGAAAATCCCGGCTTAAGAATAAAATTAAATTTGAATTGTAAAACTTTTCCGGATGCTCAATCATACAATGTAATTGCAGAAATAAAAGGCACAGAATTTCCAGATGAAATAATTGTTGTCGGAGCACATTTTGATAGCTGGGATGAAGGCTGCGGTGCGCACGATGATGGTGTAGGTTGTGTTCAATCAATGGAGGTGTTGTCTATCATAAAAGAACTTGGAATAAAACCCAAAAGAACGATACGTTGTGTGTTATTTATTAATGAAGAGAACGGATCACGTGGCGGAAAAGAATATGGAAAATTTGCCGGGACCAGTGATGAAATTCATATTGCTGCAATTGAATCAGATCGCGGAGGCTTTACTCCAATTGGATTTGATGTGGAGAGTGATTCGATGAATCTGAATAAAATAAAAAACTGGCTTACTGTTTTACAAAGGTCCGGTATAAATTGGATTAGAAAAGGCGGCAGTGGTGTTGATGTTCAGTACATCAAAAATACTAAAGCAAGATTAGGTTACGTTCCTGACGCACAGCGCTATATGGATGTACATCATTCAGCTAACGATACATTTGATTCTGTTCATCCAAGAGAACTTGAACTTGGCACAGCATCAATTGCAATTATGGCTTACCTTATAAGTGAAGAGGGTTTATAAAAAAACAATAATAGTTTTTAAAGAATAATTAAAGTTAAGGAGAATTATGCAGGCTTTAGAAAATATTCTTACTCAAATCAGCGACTTGCTTTGGGGATATCCGCTTATTGTTCTCCTCTTTGGAACGCACGTTTTTTTGACATTCAGATTAAAAATAATTCAAAGATTTATCGGCAAAGCAATAAAAATTTCCCTACGCAGAGATAAAGAAGGCAAAGGTGATATTAGTCAGTTTGGGGCTTTAACAACTGCACTTGCTGCAACAATTGGAACAGGAAATATTGTAGGTGTTTCTACTGCAGTTGCTGCTGGCGGACCCGGAGCTGTTTTATGGATGTGGTTAACAGGTGTTTTTGGAATTGCAACTAAATACAGTGAAGCTTTACTTGCTGTAAAGTACAGAGTTAAAATGTCTGATGGTTCAATGGCCGGTGGACCAATGTATGTGCTTGAGCGCGGATTAAATATGAAATGGCTGGCTGTGTTATTTGCGGCGTTCACTTCGGTTACTGCATTCGGAATCGGGAATATGGTACAGGCAAATTCAATTTCAACATTAGTTAATGAAGCATTTCAAATACCAATGTGGGCAACCGGTTTGATATTAACAATTCTTACTGCCGTTGTAATTATTGGTGGAATAAAATCTATCGCAAATGTTTGTGAACGCCTGGTGCCCTTTATGGCAATTACTTATGTGCTTGGATGTTTAATTATTCTTGGAATGAACATTCATGGAATCCCCGATACAGTAATGCTGATAATTAATAGTGCCTTCAGCGGGCATGCTGTCGTTGGTGGATTTATTGGTGCAGGGATGAAAGAAGCTATACGATTTGGAATAGCACGAGGTCTTTTTTCTAATGAATCAGGTTTGGGTAGTGCACCAATTGTTGCTGCTGCTGCACAAACAAAAAACCCGGTAAGGCAAGCATTGGTTTCATCAACAGGAACGTTTTGGGATACTGTTGTTGTTTGTGCAATGACAGGATTGGTCATTGTAAATTCAGGAGAGTGGATGAAGGGACTATCAGGAGCTGCTCTTACTAAACAGGCGTTCAGTGATTTCCATTTTGTTGGTCCAATTGTGCTTACACTTGGATTATTGACTTTTGTTTTTTCTACTATTCTGGGATGGTCTTACTACGGCGAAAAAGCAGCAGAATATCTTTTCGGAAATAAAGTTGTAAAACCTTACCGCTATCTCTGGGTAATCTTTGTTATGATTGGATCCGTTATGTCATTAAATATTGTTTGGACTTTTGCAGATATTACAAACGCATTAATGGCTGTTCCAAATCTTGTTTCCTTAATATTGCTAAGCGGAGTAATTGCCAACGAAACAAAAAAATTCTTGTGGGAAAATAAACTTGATGATGAAGGAGAATAAACTTCTGACTAAAGCAGCATCCTAGTCTTAATTGTTTCCGGGATTGCTTTTAGCTCTTTCATTATCTCGGCGGAATTATTTTTCTGATCAATATCAATTATTACATAGCCAATATGTGCATCTGTCTGTAAGTATTGAGATGCAATGTTAAGTTTTCTTGATGTAAAAATTTTTGTGATTTTATTTAATACGCCCGGCTGATTTTTATGAATGTGCAGGTATCTCTGCTTATCTATATTTGGAGTTAGTGCAACTTCAACAAAATTTGTTGCCCCGATAGTGGTTCCGACATCGCAATATTTAACAAGTTTTTCAGAAACCTCCAGCGCAATGTTTGCCTGTGCCTCTGATGTACTTCCTCCAATATGCGGAGTTAAAATTGTATTAGGAAATTTTTGCAGAATACTTTTAAAATTATCCTTGTTGGAATTTGGTTCATCAGGAAAAACATCAATAGCTGCCCCCGCAATGTGTTTAGCTTCCAACGCATTTGCCAGATCATCAAGAGCAACAATACTTCCTCTTGCAGCATTAATAAGGAACGATCCTTTTTTCATCAGGCTTAATTCGTTTACACCAATCATATTTTTTGTTAGTTCAGTTTCTGGAACGTGAAGTGTGACAATATCAGAAATAGAAAGAAGTTCCTGCAAACTTGAACAGGATTTTGCGTTACCGAGATTTAATTTTTTTTCTATATCAAAATAATAAACATTCATTCCCAATGATTCCGCAAGAATAGAAACCTGAGAACCAATATGTCCATATCCAACAATACCTAAATTCTTTCCACGCACTTCGTAGGAGTTTGAAGCATCTTTTAGCCACTTACCATTATGTGCCGCAAAGTTTTTTTCAGGAATTCCACGAATAAGAAAAATGCACTCCGCAATCACAAGTTCTGCAACAGAGCGGGTGTTAGAAAATGGCGCGTTAAACACGGGAATTCCCTGCAGCTTTGCTGATAACAAATCAACCTGATTAGTGCCTATGCTGTAACAGCCAATGGCGATAAGTTTATTTGCGTGTCTAAGGATTTCCTTTGTAATAATTGTCTTGGATCTTATCCCAAGTAAATGAACATCTTTAATTTTTTCAATTAGTTCAGATGTTTCTAAAGAATTTTTTTGGGATTCAATAGTGGTAAATTGATTTTCATTAAAAAGCTGCAATGCATTTTTATGCAAACCTTCTAATAAAAGTATTTTTATTTTCTCTTTTGAAAAAGACAATGATTTTTTTTTGCTGATCATAATTTCAAGATTGTTTTGTTTAAAATAAGAAAATCCGGAGAAGTTGCTGGTTAAGATAATAAGAATTTTATTGGGAGCAGTATGCGGATAACAGCTATCTTTTACCGCGCAAATAATTTCTGATTTGTTCAAAAAATCCAGGGCTTTTTTCAGTTAGAAATTCATTTATAATTTTTGAAAACTCAGGTGTTCTTAAATATCCAAAAGCTTTATGAGGATTTCTGACTCCACCGCTGATAAATTTATTTTCAACCAGTTGATCGATAATTTTAACCTTTCCGGAATTCTCTTGATACAAATTGCTTATTTCATGATTAATTGCAACCTGATCCTGTAGGTCTGATAAGTTATACCAGTTTTTTAAAATATTTTCAGGTACTCTGAATTTATTAATCGAATTCTGCTTGCCCTCCGCATTGTACTTGTTAATAACATATTTTTGCCCCAACGGTGAACCGATAGTTACTAATGAATCTATAGGAATTGATGTTGTTTGTTCAAGAAATGCATCATGACTTATAAGTGAACCCATTGAATGTGCGATCAAAAAAATTTTTTTACCGGAATAGTTGTTTATTGTTTTTGCAAAGCGATCTACTATCGCATCCTTGGCAATAGATTTTTTACCACAATAAAAAACAGGTTCAGTTGAATAATAGGTTTTTAGATCTCTTAAATGAAGGTGTATAAAAAATTCAGTTATTGCCGGATACTTTAAAGTCAGCACTTCATTTATAATAAAGTTGTTGTAGTATTTCTCTAAATATTCAAACGCTTTCTCGCGATAGTTTAATGGCTTATTCCGTTCGGTGTATTCTTCAGATGAATAAACCTCTGATATAACTTCGGGAGATGTATTTGTAACTGAAATTTCAATGGGTGTTGGATGTAAAATATCAGCCCAGTAAATTAACACAAAATCAAAATCAGTTACTTTAAAGTTGTTATATCTTAATCCATCAATAATTGATTGCTTCCACCAATTTTCTAAAACATTTTTTGGAGGTTTATTTCCAAGTCCGTGTATACCAATAATTATTTTAGATTCTTTTTTCATTACAAATTTACGTTGTCTCTAAGCCAGCCCTGCCGATCAGACATAATCCCATCAACACCAAGCTTAAATAACTTTATAGCAAGATTTGGATTGTTTACAGTCCAGACAAAAATTTTAAGGTTATTAAGTTTAAACTTTTGAACCATTTTAGAATTTAAGGAGTTTGTATAAGATAAATTTATTCCATCTAAAAAATTTAATTTTAATTTTTTAATAAGGTTATCCCGGTATACGCTACCGGAAAATATTTTTCTCATCATAGCTCTTTTGTTTAAAAATATTTCGTACTCCGGAAAAGCATTTTTTATCAACGCCATTTTTTTTAATCCAAAACCTATCAATTTGATTTGTTCGGGCGCTAATCTTGATTGACTCAAAATGCTTTTTAAAATTGGGATAATTTCAACTCCGCATTTTATTTCGATAAAAATATATTTTTTAGAAGGAACTGTTAACAGCACCTCTTTTAAGGTTGGGATTTTTGTACACACATCTTTTTTAATCTTACTAATCCCAGCATTATATTTTCTTAGTTCTTCTAATGTAAGTGATTTTATTAATAAACGTTTACCGGAAATAGTTTTTATTTTTTTATTGTGGAAAACGATAATCTCATTATCACGTGAAAGGTGAATGTCAATTTCAATACCATCAGCATTTCTTTGCCATGCAAGATTAATTGATTCTAATGTGTTTTCTGGTGCATCACAGGATTCTCCCCGATGAGCGATAAAAAGTGGTGTTTTTGTTTTGATCATTTGATCTGTCATACTTAATTCCGGAAAACAGTTATAATAATTTATTTAAGTATTTAGATTTTAGCGAACTGAATTATATCCTCCGGCCACTCCAGATTTTGATAAAACAATTTGCCACAAATGATTTCTACGCGAACGAAAAGCACCGGACTGACTTAATAAAAAATATTTCCACATTCTATAAAATCGTTCATCATAATTATCTGATTTAATC
The DNA here is from genome assembly GCA_036379435.1 of Ignavibacteriaceae bacterium. Taxonomy (GTDB): domain Bacteria; phylum Bacteroidota; class Ignavibacteria; order Ignavibacteriales; family Ignavibacteriaceae; genus IGN3. The sequence continues at coordinate 8,121 of DASVGS010000409.1, read as the reverse complement.
TTACTCCAATTCCTGTTAAAATTTTGAAACCAGGCTTTTGTTGTTTTTGAATAATCAACTCCGAAGTTGTGCCAGTCTTCCATAACAAACAATCCTTCAAATGCATTAGCCAATCGCTGAACAGTTGGAAGTTCACCACCCGGAAAAATATATTTATCTGTCCATGGATCCGCATTTGCAGTTTTAGGATTTAATGTGCCGATAGTGTGAAGTAAAAACAATCCATCGTCTTTTAAACATTTATTTATAATTCTGAAAAATGCTTTATAATTTTTTGAACCAACATGTTCAATCATACCAACCGAAACAATGCGGTCATATTTCCCGGTTATATCACGATAATCCATAAGACGAAATTCTATGGGAAGACCTTTACAAAGCTCTGTACCAAGATTAACCTGTTCTTTAGATAAAGTAATGCCTGTGCACTCTACTCCGAAATTTTGGGCTGCATATTTCATCAAACTTCCCCATCCGCAACCTATATCCAGCAAGGTCATCCCAGGTTTTAAATAAATCTTATCACAAATTAATTTCAATTTTGCTTCCTGTGCTTCATCAAGAGAACTTGAATTTTTCCAGTAAGCACACGAGTAAGTCATATATTTATCAAGCATATTTTCAAAAAGTACATTGCCAAGATTATAATGATATCCAACATCTTGTGCAGCCCTTTTTTTGCTTTGAAGGTTTAGCAGTTTTGCCTTAATTACCATATAAAAAAGTTTTAACGGAACTATTTTATGTTCCAAATCAGCTTTAAGAATTTTGTAAAAGAGTTCATCAATATCATCACAATCCCACCAGCCATCCATATATGATTCCCCCAATCCAAGCGAACCCTGACTAAGAACTCTTTTGTAAAAAGCGTTATTATTTAATTGTATATCCCATGGATTGGATCCATTTATTTTAACATCTGCCAAAGCCAGAATATCTTTAACAAAAATTTCATCTTTTTTCATAATTACAATCCTTTCATAGATTTATCGCAAATTATGATTGAAGAATTAGTCAAAGTTGATTTTAATATTTGTCATCAAAGAGTTAGTGATAATAATCAAAAATCTGGATACAATTATTTAATCTTAAAACTCAGCAATGTATTTCTTTTTGTTCTTAAGTTCTAAAGGAACACTTAATTGTAATAAACAATTGTTTTCCTATCAATGTTAAAAGCATAGATTTATGGCGTTACTGATTTTTCAGTCATTAAAATTCTAAGGGCTTAAAACAAGAGTCAGTATTTCTAAAGAAAAATCATAGAAATTCAGGACCCATTCAGATTATTTTTGTAAAATCATCTTGCGGGTTTGTATAAATAAGTGTTCAGCAATTGCTGATAGATCAACAACCTTTAGTTGATAGAAATAAATCCCGCTAGGCAAAGTTGATAAACCAAATTCAATCTCATATCTTCCTGCTGATCTGTATTCATTTACTATCGTTGCAATCTCTTTACCAAGTACATTAAATAATTTAATTGTCTGCCAGCCATTAACCGGTGATTGCCAGCTGATTTTTGTATTTGGATTAAAGGGATTTGGATAATTTTGATAAAGATAAAATTCTTTGGAATTTATTTCATCCGGCGTAACATCAGTAGGTTGATCAAAAAAAATGTCATCAATTAATGCATATGATCCAACACCCGAAGGATTAAATAGTGAATCTATTAATGTAATATATATTGTTGCTGCATCTGGAACTTGTGAGTTGAAATATGAAATTGATGCTGTAAGTTTTGTAAATGAGCCTGCTGCTGTTTTGGTACTGCCAACACCAACCCCAATAAACTGACCACCTTTTAACATTGAAACAGTAACAACTAAATAAATTGTTGGAGAGGAAGGCATATACTCATAATACAAATTTATAGTATTATGTCTTTGAGTTACCGGTATACCAACTCCTACGGGACCCACATTAAGAACGGGCTGCAATAATCCAAGAATAGAATTCATCATTTCTAATTTGCAGGAATAATTACCAGAGTGGGCAATGCCAGATTGTGAAACAGGCATAAGATAGCCGGTAATATTGTTTGTAACCCAGCTCTCGGGGTTGCCATTAATCCAGTTTTCAAAACTATTGTTTGGTATTTGAGCTAGTGAAATTCCGGAAAGCAATAGAATAATAAGGACGATATAAAAAAACATTAAAGACTTTTTCATACAATCACCTAATGAAATTATATATTATTTATCAGCGGACTGCTTCAGGAGAGTATTCTGTGTGTGATCCCGGCAAGTATCTGTTACTAAAACTCTAAGTTCTTGCTCTCTTGGAGTAGAGAAAAATTACTTGCTGTAATTAGCAATTAATTTTAACCAAAGTCAAAAAATATCGATTTGTGTTTATTAACAGTTGTTAAGGGTTAAAAAATCTGCATGAATAAAAACTAATTATGTTTCTTAATCTCTGTAACTTTATTTTTACTGTAATCCATAACGCCGACCATTAATCCCGCAGTAACAACAACAGCTCCGGCAATTTGCAATGCAGTAACATCTTTTCCAAATAAAAGCATAATAAAAGGAAGCAGAGCAAGATAAACGTTAGTATATGGCACCCAAAAATGTGCAGCAAATCTTGAAAGATTAAAAAATCCAAAACTATAAATATATCCTGTTAAGCCAGCAGCAATTACAAAAAGTATAGGTATCCAGTTATTTGGTATTATGCTTCCATCAAATAATGAGAAAAAATGATGGTATTCGGTTGCTTTAATAATTTCTTTAATGTTCTTTTCTTCTTTTTCAGAAACATCATTACTTAAATTGTAACTGTTATCAGACTTTGAATAATAGTTGAGCAAATAATCTTTTTTGTTTTGATCAACTTTATTTAAAACTCTTTGTTCAAACTTTGATGCAGAAACTTTTTGCGGCATGTTGGCATTCATTAAATTTCCAATTACAGGCATTATTAATATCGCTGCGGAAATAAATATCATTTTCCATATTTCCCGCCAAAGCACAAGTGCATTTGGTCCCACGCCTGTTTTTGCAGTTTGAACAGTCTTATTATTTAATACTTGCTGCGAGAGCAAACAGCCATTGATTATAACTATCCATATGATTGCATTTGTATCAAGCGCATTTGTATTCTCTTTTACAAGTCCTAAAAGATAGGGGATATGAGGTACGGCCAGACCAGCAATAACAAGAGTAATACCCATCCAGTGCTCTTTGCGGATAGGTGCATCGAACATCATTTTACCAAAGAATGGAAGAAATGCCAGATAAACGTTTACATATGGAGCAAATATATGTGGCGAATAATTTCTTGGTAAGTAAAAGAATCCTATGTTTTCTATTACACCTGTAAACGCACAAATAATAATCGTTGATAATGAGATAAAACCGGGCCATAAAAATTTTATTTTTTTCCCCCGTGCAACTTCAATTATTACGGCTACTACAGCCCATAAAAGTTTTGAAATCTCTCTCCACCAGGTCATAACCCCCGGTGAAACGTCGATTGGTTTTCCACCGGTATACTCTGGCTGATTGGCCATCCAATTTAAAACATATTGCCCGCCAAGCCCGCCATTTATAATGGAAAGCCAAAGAATAATTATAATCCACTCCACAGGAACCTACCCTTAAGATTAAATTTTATTTTCTTTAAAACTCGACACGGCAAAGTTAATTAATTTATTTTAGTAAATCAGTTTTTGATGTTTAATTAATAGTGTAATTAATTCTTCCAAATCTTGAGAATAAAAACATGTATAAAAAAGTAGTTCTGCTTTCAATGGATAGTCTAAAAAATTTTCACACTTATGATCATATGCTTGTTGAGCCCATGAAAACTATGGGCTGGCTAACTGAAGAAATATCCTGGCGAAATGAAAATGTAAATTGGAGTGATTATGATGCCGTTATTGTTAGAACAACCTGGGATTATCAAAACGACATTGAAAAATTTATAAAGGTTTTAGAAAATATTAACAAGTCAACCCATCTTGAAAATGATTTTGAATTAATGAAATGGAATATGAATAAAAATTATCTTTTTGATCTTTATGAAAAAGGAGTAAAAATAGTAGACACAATTTGGGAGAAAAAATTTAATTCGGTTAACGCGTACAGTTATTTTGAAAGACTCAATACAAAAGAAATAATTATTAAACCAAACATTAGTGCCTGTGCAGATAACACTTTCAGATTGACCAAGGAAAATATTAATGAACATTTAACCGATTTAGAAAAAATATTTGCACAAAGAGAGTTTATGGTTCAACCTTTTTTGGATAACATAATTAATGAAGGTGAATATTCTATGTTCTATTTTAACGGTCAGCTTAGTCACGCGGTTCTAAAAAAACCAAAAGAAAAAGATTTTCGTGTGCAGGAAGAACATGGCGGTATAATTTCATCAATAAACATCTCACCGAAAATAAAAGAAATCTCTGAAAGTATAATCAAGAAATTATCTGTAACTCCGCTGTATGGCAGAGTGGATTTGGTCCGAACAAATAAAAATGAATTTGCACTTATGGAACTGGAGCTAATTGAGCCATCACTTTATCTGAATAAAGACAAAGATTCTTCTTTTAGATTTGCAAAAGCATTCAGCGAAAAAATTAATAATTAAAGACGCTGATAAAGATGCCGGATTGATAAAATTTAATAGCCAAATTTATACTTTAATAAATAATATAAGTGTAAGTTTATAACTTAAAACCAAAATGATAAAAGGTAACTTTTTAAAATGATAGTAATAATAGATTATGGTGATGATTGGTTAGGAAAAATTACAGAAGCCGTAAAAAAAATAACCGATGATTTTATTATTTCTAGAAATGAGATTGAGATTTGCCAGTCAGATAAAATTATTTTTTCAGGCAGCGGTAGCGCCTCAGTGGCAATGAGAAAAATACATTTATTAAATCTTCATTCAGTTCTACGTATAATAAAAAAACCAATGCTTGGAATAGGTTTGGGTATGCAATTAATGGCAGATTATTCAACTGAAGGAAATATTTCCTGTCTTGGAATTTTACCAGGCACAGCAATTAAATTTAACCAGCAAGGTAATGATGAAGATTTTAAAGGATTAAAAAAAGTTAAATTTTACAAATCCAGCGCACTGTTTAAGGGAATTAAAGATAATACACAGTTCTACTTTAATAATTCTTATTATCTGCCTAATAGTGATTTAACAACATCTATATGCCAGAATGATATTGCTTTTTGTTCATCGATGGAAAACGAAAACTCTTATGCTGTTCAATTTCATCCGGAAATGTCTGGGGATGCAGGGTTATTGTTATTAAAAAATTTTATTGAGATGTAATTAATGGATAAAAAAGAAAACACAAATTCAATTTTTGAAACAGAAATAATTGTACGTCCCGATGATATTGATATGAACAATCACGTTCACAATTCAAAATATCTTGATTACATTCAGACAGCAAGATTTATACAAATGCGGGATAATTATAAAGTTCCTATGGAAGAATACATTGCAAAAGGATTAAACTGGTTTGCAAGCGAAGTACAATTGAAGTACAAACGTGAAATGAAGTTTGGTGACATCGCCGTTGTTAAAACCCAGGTTGGCGAATGGAGCGGTGCACAGGTTACAATAAACGTTTGGGTGTATAATAAAGCAACAAATAAAGTTTGTGTAGAAGGTAAAATGCTTTACACACTTGTTTCACTTTCTTCCGGGCGGCCAACAAGAATTCCTGAAGATATTATTGAGAGACACAAGATTTAAAAAAAATTTTCTTATGGATAATACAAGAACTTCTTTTCGAATTATTGTAGTTATATTATCAAATTCAATTTTGTTAACCGGATGTCATTCCTTTTATGAGGTTTCAAAACAGGATTACAATAACCTGGAAAAAATGAATGATATAAAGGTTGTTTATAAAAACGAGAAAGAATTTGTTGTCGAAAAAGATGACACAACAAATATTAAAATGGTTGAAGACTCATTGATGATTTCTCAAGGAGTCGAAAAGAAATATATTAGGATGAGCGAAGTTGAAAAAATCAGAGAATCTAGGTTTGATTTAGGTGGAACAATCACAATATCAATTGTATTGTTTACGTTTTTTCTAGTGTTATTTTTATCAGCAGATCCTTTCAAAACATAAAAATCTACTAAAAAAACCCCATCTGTTCTCTAAAGCTTTCGTAAACTCTATCATACTTTGGCAAGGCGCCTTCAAATTGGCAAACCTCTGAAGCAAAATCATTTGCGAGTTTATTAATGTATGGTATCTCCAAACCGTGTAAATAACCCACACAAAGCACTGCCGCAAAAGCATCACCCGCCCCGGTTGTATCAACAACTTTTACTTCATCAATTGAATGGTTATATCTTTTTCCGTTCTCAAAAATTGAGGAACCGTCTTTGCCTCGTGTTACGGCAATCATGTTGATTGCAAATTTTTCCATCAATTCAAATGCTACCCGCTCTGTGGAATATTCTGTCTGTACAAAAAAATCATTTAAAACATGCATCTCATCATAATTAACTTTGATAAAGTCAGCGGCTTCAAGAGTAGAATGCAAAATTTCTTCATCATAAAAATTTTGCCGCAGGTTTATATCCGCAAAGTATTTTAACCCACGATTAAAAAATGATTGGATTGTTCTACGCGAGGCAGCAGATCTTTGTGCAAGCGTTCCAAAGTATAAACAGTCTGTTTCCGAGTTTATTAAATTTTCGTTTTCGGCATTTAGCTCTATAAAATCATAAGCACAATCAGGTTCTATTTTAAAGTTTGGGATGCCATCACTATCTAAATTAACCAGTGCCATTCCGGTTGGATGATTATGATCGTATTGAATAAAATCAAAAGATAAACCGGAATGTTTAAGATCATTTATAACCTTGTTTCCAAGAACATCTTTGCCAACACGACTAATAATGTTTCCGTTATCTGTTAGCTTTTTGATATGATATATAAAATTGAGCGGTGCACCACCAAGACGTTTGTGGTTCGGATAAATATCAAAAAGAATTTCTCCGATAGAAGTAATATTCATAATACGGGAATTATTGTTCCTAATATTTTGTTAAAAGACTATCAATAATATGAAAAGGTTATGAAACTTTATCAACTGAAAACGTCACAAAAATTGCCAATCAGCATACAAACTGCCTGGGAATTCTTTTCAAATCCTACAAATTTATCAAAAATTACTCCACCCTGGCTGAACTTTGAAGTAAGAACCAAACTTCCTGAAAAAATGTACTGCGGGATGATAATAACATATTTCGTTCGGCCATTATTAAACATTCCCCAAACCTGGGTTACAGAAATAACGCACGTTAACCAGCCAAATTATTTTGTAGATGAACAAAGATTTGGACCATATAAGTTCTGGCATCATCAACATAGTTTTACTAAAACAGAAGATGGTGGAGTAATAATGGATGACATAGTTAGTTATGTTATTCCTTTTGGTTTTTTAGGCAGAATAATTAATTACTTTATTGTATCAAAAAAGGTTAAAGAAATATTTGATTATAGAAAAACTGTTTTGGAAAAGATGTTCGTATAAAATTTTAATTACAATTTTAAGTTCCATTATTTGATATAAAATTATTGTTATTCTTGGGTATACAGAATCTTATTCTTACTTTAACTATAATTTTTTTAACGATTACAATAACAAATGATCAAAACAGATTATAATAATTTAGCTTTAACCTATAACAGGAGATATGCAGATAATAATCTGGAAAATGTAGAAGTTGAATTAATTAATCTTATAACATTAAATAATTATAGAACAATTCTGGAAGCAGGTTGTGGAACGGGGAGATGGATCGGGTCTATTAAATATAAAAACACAAAAACTTTTGGATTGGATTATGCATATGAAATGTTAAAAATCGCAAAGACTAACAATTCATATCTTAATCTTGTTAATGCCGATGCAATTAGTTTGCCATTAAAAAATAATTTTTTCGATTTGATTTTTTGTGTTAATGCAATTCATCATTTCCCGGATAAGCTGCAGTTTATCAGAGAAGCAAAAAGAACTATTAAAAACAACGGAATGCTTGCTGTGTTTACAGTTGATCCGCTGATTGATAAAAACTGGTATGTTTATGATTATTTTGATTCTGTTTATGCGAATGATC
>DASVGS010000408.1:0-2934 GCA_036379435.1 Ignavibacteriaceae bacterium | reverse complement strand
AAAAAGGCAATTAAAGATATTGAATCAATTTACAAGATGTTAAAACCTTTCAGGGAAAAGAAAACAACTGCTGAATTTAAATATGAGTTAAGAAAACTTATTTATTCACTAGATTTACCGCACCGGATAGTAAATGATCATCCTGATTATATAGAAAAAAATGTTAAAGCTGTTACGGTATTTCTGGAAACACTGGATGACGTGTTTGATCTTATTGCAGATGAATATGGTGCAGATAAAAAATTTTCACTTGGATATTTTTTATCACAAATAAAAACAGCTCTGCAGTTTACCAGGTATAATATTAAGGAAAGACACTCAAGTGGTGTGCTTGTAACATCCGTTAATGAATTACGGGGGCTGAATTTTGACTACGTTTTTATTGGCGGTCTTGTTGATGGTGAATTTCCAACAAGATATCAGCCTGAAATATTTTTATCCGGTTCTTATAAAAACGATGAGTACAGGCATATACTTGAAGACCGCTATCATTTTTATCAGACATTATGCTGTGCAAAGAAAAAGCTGTACTTATCTATTCCGCTGAAAGATGACAAAAAAGAATTTACTACATCAACATTTGTAAATGATGTATTAAGAATTTTTACTGTTGATGAAAAATCAAATAAGGATTATGAGAATCTTATTTACAGCAAATCTGAGCTGATGAAGTATGCTGCCGTTCTGAACCCTGAAATGGATAAAGATAAAATTACTTTACTGGGCATAGATGTTGAAAAATTAAAAAATGAGTTAAGCATTGATAAAACAAGATTAGAAAATCCATTTGGTGAAACTGAATACACAGGAAATATATCTGTAAATATTAATGAAGAAGCAAAAACAAAACTATCTGAACAAAAAGAAAAGCAATATTCTGCCTCCCAGTTAGAAGAGTACGCAAAATGTCCGTTTCAATATTTCTTAAAAAGAATTTTACAGCTTGAAACTATTGAAGAACCGACAGAAGAATTAGAATCGTTTGAACTTGGCAGTATCATTCACTCAATTTTATATGAATTTTATAATACTATTACAGAACAGAAGATACAATTAGCCGGCTGCGATGATCAGACTTTTGATAAGTGTGAAGAATTAATTTTTAGTCTTGCAGAAAAAAAGCTTGGCAAGTTAAAATTAAATTCTACTGTTATCTTCTATGAGAAGGAAAAAATTCTGGGAATTGCAGGGAACAGGAAAAAATCAATTCTCTATAAATTTCTTGAAGAGGAAAGAAATAATTCTGAGGGATTTAAACCAAAATATTTTGAGTTTGTATTTGGACAATTCAAAAATTCCGGTGATGAAAAAACTGATGAATTATTTGTTGGTGAGGTCAGCGTTCGTGGTAAAATTGATAGAATAGATATCAATGAAGATGAAAATAGTTTTAAAGTAATTGATTATAAACTAAGCGGAAAAAGACCAACAAAAAGGGATCTTGAGACCGGGTTATCACTTCAGCTTCCGTTATATCTGTATGCATCTAAAAAATTAATTGAAGCAGAATTAGATACAGAATCTGATCCAGCAGCAGCAATCATTTACTCTTTAAAGTTAAACAACAAAGAATTTGGCGAAAAGATTATTCATTTAAGTAATTCAAATAAACCTGCAAAAGATGATTTAATAGGTTCAAATAATGAACTGATAAGGATTTGTAACCAATTTATACCGGCATATGTTAAAAATATTACCGAAGGTAAATTCAATCTTTCAGTTTTAGAAGACAGGGAAAATAAAGTATGCCGGTTTTGTGATTTTAAATCTATATGCAGAATTCAAGAAGCAGTATAACAACTAATTTTGTGCTTGCTTTGAAGGGTATTATATATAATTTTGTTTTCAAATTGATATTTATTAATGAAGGATTGAAATGAAAAACCTGTTTACTTTTTTGTTGATGTTAATTACCGGACTTAGTTTTGCTCAAAGTGGAAGAGATGAATGCATTAAGGCAAAGATTGCACAGTTTAATCGATTACAAAAATTTGCAAATATTAATTATCCCGGCGATTCAAATTATGATGTGAAATATTATAAGCTTGATATTTCAGTTAATCATTTAGCTCACACAATAAGCGGCAACGTTACCTGCAAAGCGCAAATTGTTAATCCAAATATTAGCACAATATATTATGATCTTACCACGCCTTTAACTGTTGATTCTGTTTTTGTTAACGGGCAAGCAGCTTCATTTACACGAGGATCAAATAAATTAAATATTACATTAAACACTACTCTTAACACAGGCGATGAATTTACAACACTGGTTTATTATCACGGAACACCGGGCTCAAGCGGTTTTGGAAGCTTTGAGTTCAGTTCACATAATGGTACTCCGGCAATCTGGACTTTGAGCGAACCTTATGGTGCAAAAGACTGGTGGCCAGTTAAAGACACACCGGCAGATAAAGCAGACTCAGCTGATTTTTGGATTACGGTAAACACTTCTCTAATACCTGCATCAAACGGAAAGTTAATGGCTATTGTTAACAACGGAGATGGAACTCATACTTACAAATGGAAGAGCAGTTATCCAATTGCACAATATCTGCTATCGATGGCGATTACTAATTATGCAGAGTATACAAACTATTATCGATACAGTCCGACTGATTCTATGCCGATAAACCACTTTTTGTATCCGGAAAGTTTAAATTCAAATATTACTCAGCTTGATAAGACACCTGGAATGATAGAAATCTATTCCGAGCATTTTGGTCAATATCCATTTTTAAATGAAAAATACGGGCATGCTCAATTTGGTTGGGGTGGTGGAATGGAGCATCAGACAATTACTTCTATGGGTGGATTTAGCGATGGTTTAATTTCGCACGAGCTTGCACATATGTGGTACGGTGATGCGATAACTTGTAAAGACTGGCATCACATATGGCTTAATGAAGGTTTTGCAACTTATGGTGAAGGTGT
>DASVGS010000407.1:0-2241 GCA_036379435.1 Ignavibacteriaceae bacterium | reverse complement strand
AGAAAATTTCTTACGCCTTCGCCATTATAAATAATTCCCATATCTGCTGTTATTTTTATTTCATCCGGAATAATTTGACCATTGGTGTTAATAACAACTATAGGCAAATTGGATGAAGTAAATTCCACTATTTTTTTTACCGTGGATGAATTACCGGAAAAATTATTCTGCTGGCAGATTAGAGAATTACTTATAAGTAGAAAAACAATTAATGTGTTTATAAAATTTTTCATTTTAGTAAAATTAATTTTTTAGTGTCTATAAAATTTTCTGCTTGTATTCTATAAAAGTATACTCCGCTTGATAATCCCGTTCCATCGAAACTTACCTGATATATTCCCGGATTCTTTAATTCGTTTACAAGAGTTTTTACTTCATTTCCAATTACATCATACACTATTAAAGACACGAATGTAACTTTTGGAATTGAATAATTAATTAATGTAACCGGGTTAAACGGATTTGGATAATTCTGCATTAAAGAATATTCAACAGGAATTATATCTAAATCTTCCTTAACATTTACAAATACATCATTAATGCTACCGGGAGTTCCATGTTCGTTAGATGAAGCCCAGCTTTGAGGCAGATGATTATCATAATCCGGATTTATTAACGCTAATGTCGGACCATCACCATCAGGTTCCACCGGCCAGGGTGATTTATCATCATAAGTAAGTGAATCAATCACATTTAAATTTTGATCAAGCAGCATCAATAACTCCCCGCCGCCGCTCAATCCAAAATTAAAATTGCCGATGTAGTTTGTTACATTTGGAAAAAGCGGATGAAACAAAGTATCATCGCTGCAAAGGACTAAAAATTGCCTCGGACCAAGAACAGTTTGTGAAGGGATAATATAGTTGTGGATATCTTCTGAATCTCTGAATATCCAACCGGAAATATTAACGGAAGTATCACTATTATTGTACAATTCAATCCAGTCCTGCGGATTAAATGTTAATGATGAATTATAATTTATTTCATTAATTACTACTTTGGGTATACTGAAACCAGGGTCTAATTCAAATACTGCATTTAAAACTGTGTTGCCGGATATTGTAATTAAAAGAGTATCTTGTGTCGATTGCAGCGAACCTTCCCATTTAACAAAGCGATATCCACGTTTAGGTTGTGCAATAATTGTAATTGGAATTCCATTAAAATAACTTCCATACCAGGATGGTGTTTTTAGTAATAAGGAATTTAATTTTACAGTTCCTTTTGATGTATCGGAAATTGAAATATAAACAGCAGATAATGAACCTAATCCAAATTTTTGTACAAAATGATTTCTCATAAACGTTATTCTCTGGTTTGCAAAATTTCTTATCACCTGAATATTTTGCTGCCATTGAGTCAAATCAAACTGGTTCCATCTTGCCCCGTGTCTTGAAATTTCAGGTTCAATACGGGATGAGATAGAATTTATTTTATTAATAACCTCATTCGGTTTAAAGATTGAATTTGATAGATCAGCAAAACAATTAATAAAATCATTTTTAAATGATTGGTTCATTAATAATTTTCTTAAAAATAATGTTGACCAAGGTGGATTAGGCCAATCAGGTCCATTTGGTTCCAGTGCAAATTCTAAAGTATTATTTTGAAATGCATTTGGATCCCAAATACCATAACCAAAATCTGTATCGTATAAAATCCAGCGCCACTTCCCCGTGCCTGATTTTCGCCAGTATTTAATATTACTTCCCGGCCAGTCCCTGTTATCAAAATAAATCTGAGCAACAAAATATCGAATAAAATTACTCACGTCCATTTTAGTCTTAACATATTCGTAATTTTCAGAAATAGTCATACTGTTGCTTTCAATAAAAGAATGCAAAGCAATGTAGTCAGTGCTATCCCCGTTAACCACCTGACCAAAATATTCGAGGATATCAACACTGTCAGGATCTACATTATGATGCTGAGCAATAAAATGTTCATTAACTTTTTCCCTAATATTCTGGATGCCCCAGTACTCTCCATTAATAAATAATATTGCCGGTCGATTATCCTGTTTATCAATATCAATCCCATCAACAAGACTTGTCATAAAGGCATCTCTTAACATTGTTGATGTCCAATCATTACCGCTGTTCCGCAGAACAAAGGATTCATATTCTGTAAATGGAAGTTCATCGAATAATTTATAGTTCAATGAGTTGTAACCATACTGCCCTCTTGCAAAAAGTGCTAAAGATTTTTGTTCATTACCACGGCTCCACCCACCAAAAATCT